>JAITUJ010000039.1 GCA_031286385.1 Clostridiales bacterium
TACACTTAACCCTATAAACCCTATCCTTCTCTTCCCTTCCATCTTCATATAAACCTTTTCCCCTCCAAAAAAATATTTTTATTATCCCATAAACCCATATATAACAGTTAGCTGCCTCACTGTATAGCCAACTATATATACCAAATTTAACAAAATAAATTATATCACACTATATTCACTCCTTGCAACCATTTTAACACAACTTTTTAAAAAAAAATTTTGAAATTTTTTTTTCGAAATTTTTTTATTAATAAAAAAATTTTTACAATAATTTAATTCACAAATCAATACTGCACGCCAGTCAGATAAAGTCCGCAACTAGGTGCCACAAGTGTAGTATATTTTTTATCTTTATTTTCTAGACTCCATTGCACTGCTTGCAAATTCATTTCACCTAAACCTATTCTCAACACAAGCCCAGCTATTCTCCTTACCATATTGTACAGAAAACCGTTTGCTGTAATTGTCAAGTCAATCAACTTTTGACCGGTGAAACTATCTGTACTACTTTTAACACCACAACGGATGACTGTTCTCTTTGTAGAATGCACACAGACACCTGCTCCCATAAAACTAGCAAAGTCATGATTACCCACAAGTAAATCACAGGCATGCTCCATCCACTGCAAATTTGGCATTACGCAAACATGCATTGCCTTGTCATGTAATATGGCGCATTCTTTGCCAACATAGAATTTATAACAGTATGTCTTTGCAATGCTAGAAAACCTTGCATGAAAATCTTGCTCAACAATACAAGCATCTAATACTCTAATTGTAGCAGGCAAAAAGTGATTACAGCCACTGACATATCTGTCCAATTCTCTATATGTTTGGGTATCAAAGTGTACCACTTGACCCAAAGCGTGCACACCTGCGTCCGTACGCCCACTCGCATGCACTGTAATCTCTTGGTTACAAATTTTTGTCAATGCCTCTTCAAGTTGTTGTTGTACAGTATTGACACAAGACTTTTGCCTCTGCCAGCCTTTGTACTGTGTACCATTGTATTGTAATACCAATTTTATACGCACTGTTCTGTCCACCAAAATATTTTAGAATTTAAAAGAATATCCATTGATATTTTAAGATTAAAATACTCAAAAAAAATACGACAAAAAATAGCGCTCCCATTAAATCAATGATTCCAAATTGTAATTTTTTCATTCTCGTTCTGCCTTTTGCTCCGTTGTAGCAGCGACTATCCAGTGCTTCGGCAAGCTGGTCCGCCCGCTTAAAAGAAGAAACAAAGAGAGGAATCAAAACGGGCAACATGGCTTTGGCTTTTTTAAAAATATTTTTGCTATCAAAATTTGCACAGCGCGCTTTTTGGGCATTGATAATTTTATCTGTTTCTTCCATCAATGTAGGAATAAAACGCAACGCAATAGACATGATTAGCACCATTGTGTGCACAGGGAACTTTACAAGTTTTAATGGTGCAAACAGCCATTCTAGACCATCTGTCAACTGTACAGGCGTTGTAGTCAATGTCAAAATTGAAGGACCCAAAACCAACAACAACAACCTACAAGCCATAAACGCAGCATTATAGATACTTTTTTTATAAAAATTAAACTTCCACCAAATCCAATCAGGCACACTCGTTTTATCTGTATAAAATATTACTGTGATGACAGAAGTAAAAATTATAAGATACATGATAGGTCTGACACTGCGTAAAACGCTACCAATAGGGACACGACTGATGATTGTAGCAAACAACACAAAAACACTGACTACCAAAAAACCCCAAAAATTTGGCACTTCAAATACCATAGTAATGTAAGCAATTACCATCAATATTTTTAGCCTTGGGTCAATTTTGTGTACCACAGAATTGCTAGGATAGTATTGTCCAAAAGTTGCGTCCCTCATATCTAAAATTAGAAGTAAATTTTTTATGGTAAAATCATCTCAAAAACAAAGCCAATCTGTCTATTAACTCATCGAGTTGTACAGTGTCATGGGGCAAGTTTAGACCTTTTTCATTTAATTTATTTGTTATTCGAGTAGCAGCAGGAATATCAAGACTCAAATCTACGAGTAGTTGCTGTTGAACAAATAGTTCATGAGGTGTACAGAATTGCAACAATTTACCTTGACTGAACAGTGCAACTTTATTACAATACTTTGCAACCTCATCCATGTTGTGACTTATCATGATTACGGTATTACAATGTTCTTTTATTTTAAATATAAGATCTAAAATTTCTTTTTTACCACAAGGGTCAAGTCCAGCAGTGGGCTCGTCCAATACAATAATTTTTGGACGCATAGCAATTACGCCAGCAAGTGCTACTCGCTTCTTTTGTCCTCCTGATAGCTCAAAAGGTGATTTTTCTGCAATCTCATCAAAAGATAAACCGACCATTTTTATTGCTTGTCGCACGCGTTCATCAATTTCTTGTTGTTCCAGCTTCAAATTTCTAGGTCCAAATGCGATGTCTTTTTGCACAGTTTCATCAAATAATTGATACTCAGGATACTGAAAAACCATACCCACTTTTGAGCGTAAGTCATTGTATTTAAACTTTTTGTTTAAATCAATGTCAAGCACTCTCAATTCACCGCTCTGCAATTTTATTAAGGCATTGATATGCCCTATCATGGTTGTCTTTCCACTCCCTGTATGTCCTACTATACCTAAAAAATCACCCTCATTTACTTGCAGACTTACATTGTCTAACGCAAGTTTTGCAAAGCTCGTCTTCTTACTGTATGTGAAACTTAAATTGCCAACATGTATTGCAACATTACTGTGAGAATCGTCCGTTTTTGTCTGTATTCCCAGTTTATTTTTTTGACCTGTACAATCTTTTGCACTACTTTTTGTCAAGTTTACAAGTTCTTCCACCAAACGCGCTTCTGTTTTTACATTTTTTATATTTAACAGAGCGGCAATTTCTGCAAATGCAGGCAACGAGAGTCCAGCTTGCATAAGTTTTTCTCTCTGTTCAAATAGCTCCACACCCCCATCTAAAAACAACCTGCCTTTTTCCAACACAACTATTCTGTCTGCAATTTGAGCTTCCTCCATAAAGTGAGTAATCATAATTACAGTGATGTGTTGTTGAATATTGATATCCTTTAAAACTTGCAGAACTTCCATTCTACCTTTGGGGTCAAGCATGCTTGTAGACTCATCTAACACCAAAACTCGGGGTTTTAGTGCCAAAATAGATGCTATGGCAACCCTTTGTTTTTGACCGCCACTAAGTCTTGTATGAGTACTTTTTTTATATTCACTCATACCTACCACTTCTAATGCCCAATCTACTCTTTTTCTAATTTCTTCTCTCGGAACACCGATATTTTCTGGACCAAAAGCAACATCATCTTCCACTATTGTCGCCACTGTCTGATTGTCAGGATTTTGAAACACTAAGCCAACTGTTTTTCTAATGCTAAACAATTTTGTTCTATCCAAAGTGTTCATATTGTCTACCATGACGCTACCTTTATCAGGCAACAACAATCCGTTTAAGAGTCGTGCGATTGTGCTCTTGCCACTGCCATTGCGTCCGCACAAAGCCACAAAACTACCTTCTTCAATTTTAATGGATAGGTCATTCAACACCCAATCATCAGAATACTGATAAGTGAAGGACACATTTTTCAACTCAATCATGTCCATCACTCCTGTAATACAATTGCAATTTTATTGGCTTAAAAGTTTTAGGTGTTCTCATTTCAATTAAAAATATCAAATTTGTCCCTTTCTTTTTGTTTGTCATTTTTTAAAATCTTTGGGTAGATTAGACTCCCTGCCTTTGTGTATACATAATCGACAAGCAAAGTAGTCATGACAAACAAAACGTATGTCACTACATAAAATGCAATGCCATTCAGCTGAACTCCAAAAAATGAGGTTTCCAAAATTTCAGGCATGATTGTCTGCGCAAAAATTAGTAATGCTGTGCCACTAAGCAATGCAAATATACACAAAAAGATTATCCTGACACTAACTTTTTTTTTAGAATAATCAAAACTCCGCAAAAGGTAAACAAGTATACTATAAGGTGCCACTAAAACGATATATTCCACTATGGGTACTAGATTTGCACCTAGTAAAAAGAAAGACAGTATACCGCATGACACTATTCCCATCAATCCGTACACCCATCCCGCTTTTACAAAAACAATATAAAAACAAAGTGGACAAATGATTTGTGGCAACAAATTAAAAAAAGGGAAAAACCCTCCTACAATGACAGACAGTAACGCCAAAGCAGTAGATACGCCAGTATAAGATAAGCTTGATGTAGAATTATTTTTTGTCACTTGTCTTGCCAAAATCCAATCAACATCTCCCTGCTGATGACCTACAACACAATTGTGCAAGACAGTAACCCAACATACAGTTACACAACATATCTTGCTGTCCCCTTGCATAAGACCCATTGCCAGATTGACGGTTATTGCCAAAGTACTGTGCTTCAATATGTCCATTGGACATAACCATATCCAATTTTTGCAGTGCACTCTTGTACTTTGCATTTGTAGGTTCTAAATTGACTGCAATTGTCAAATGTTTTCTACACTCTGTTATCCAATCTCTTTTATAAAATATAATGGACTGCATGTAGTGCCACTCTCCATTTCTGTCCATGATTTGATCCAACATAGACTGTGCTGCGTCAATATTACCCAATTTTATCTGACTGTCTACGGCTTCAAAACCAGTCGAACCGCCTTGCTTTTTGCGCTTTAAATCGTCTTTGTATATTCTGTACTCTGTATTTAAATCATTTAGCGCTCTTGCTGCACTATTGCCTTCTTCACCTGATGCAAATCTCTTTTCTGATAACTCTGCATTTAATACTGTGTAACCTTGATCTACTTCTTGCTCTGTAGCATCATAAGGAAGGTTTAATATTGTAAAAATATTGCTGTCCATTTAGCTCCTTTTGGTTTTTTTTCGCTTCATATCTTTTTGTATTTGACTTCTTGTCAACTTTTTCTTTGAGTTTAAAACTTGTTGCATTTTATACCTTAAACCAAGATGAATGATATTTTTCAATACAGAATAACTTTGATAAAAGTCTAGATTATTAAATGCTTCAATACAACGGTTTATCGTGATATTTAAACAGTACTCAACTTGTAATTTATTCTCTATCAAAAAGTGTGCTTTGGACTGCTGATTCAATCCAAAACAATGCAAAAAAGGATTGAATGTCCCCTTTTTTATATCTTCATTTAAATCGTCCAATGCATCAATTAGATATACAAACTTCCCTATATTATAACACAGTCTTTCCAAATTGTCACCTGTTTTTTGACCACATAAAACGACAGCAAATTGCTTTATTAAATTTGCAAATGGGTGTGCCAATTTGTCAATACTCGCATCGCTATCTCTTTGTACGCTGTCCAATTCTTTTAATGAGGTTACAATCAACTGATCCATTTGGGGTGAGAGCACTTTTGCCTTTAAGTAGGCTTTTTTAAACAAAAACTGTCCCACTTTACTTTTTAGCTTTTCTCCGTCTTGCTCGTCATCTTGTGTTTTATGATAAGCTAGCAATACAGAAATATCAGCAATACTATCTAAAAGTGAATTTTGGCATACCACTGTCTTTTTAAATATTGGATTTGATATGCATTTGCAGTTAAAAAACTCTACTTCTTGACCTACAATGTCACTTATCAATATTGCAAAAAAAGTCATATCATAGCCCGTTGCTAATCGGGCTTTTTCTCCAAGTCTCCGTTTTATATCCAAACATATACCACAATAAAATGCACTGTATAAAGCAAATTCGTGATCTTTTAATTCTTTTTGTACTGGTAAAATATATCCAAACATTACATTTTAAAACTGTCAATTTACTAAAATTTAAGTACCTTGACAAAACAGTGACTTACATTAATCCTACTTTTTTGTACACTTTATCTAACATTTTTTTTGCAGTATGACAAGCTTTATCAGCACCTTCTTCCATACAACGCTTTATAAATGTCTTTTCTAGCTTCAATCTTTGGTACTCTGTGCGGATAGGTTCTAAATGCGCGACAACCAGTGCAGATAATTCTTCTTTCAATTGAGCATAACTTGCACTTTCAAATATGTCAACCACTTTTGCAGGACTACACTCACTAAATGCACAGTAAATGCTTAACAGATTGGACAACCCCGGCTTGTCTTTACTGTATTCTATCCTATCTCCACTGTCCGTCACGGCTCTTTTTATCTTCCTAACTATGGTATCATTGTCATCTGTAAGCAAAATATAACTGTTTAAATTTTCATCAGACTTTGACATTTTTTGGAGAGGCTCTGTTAAGCTAAAAATTTTTGCACCCACTTTGGGAATAAGCAAGTCGGGCACATTAAAAGTAGGACTATACCGCTGATTAAACCTTTCGGCTATGTTGCGAGAAAGTTCTAAATGTTGTTTTTGGTCAATCCCTATTGGAACATAGTGAGCGTTGTACAACAAAATGTCAGCAGCTTGCAAAATAGGATAGGCAAAAAGGCCTACATTGACATTGTCACTATTTTTTTGTGACTTGTCTTTAAACTGTGTCATTCTCTTTGCCTCACCATATTGAGTGTAGCAGTTTAAGACCCATGCAAGTTGACTGTGTTGTACTACACCGCTTTGACAAAAAAAAGTACACTGACTAGTGTTCAATCCACAAGCCAACAACATACAATACATATCAAAAATATTGGAACGCAATAAAGATGCCGCACTGTTCAAACTTGTAGTCAAACTGTGCAAATCGGCAATAGCAAAGTAGCAGTTGTACTCATCTTGTAGCTTGCACCAATTTTTGACTGCACCCAAATAGTTGCCAATATGAATGGAACCAGTGGGTTGTATGGCAGAAAATACTGTCTTTTTATCCATTATTTTTCCCTCTACAAATTCAATTCACTTAAAAGATTGCAAAGATTGTGTCTATCTATCTGGGTCATACTTTTTGGTGTTTTATTTGCCACCGTCAAAAATACATTGGGTATTTCCATTGCTGTCATGTTCGACAGTAACTTTAAATTTTTCAACGCATTTTGGCTAGCTATTTTACCCAATGCACTTAGAACAGTTTCTGTGTACTTAAATGCGCTTTGAGTAGATAAAACTACAAAAAATGCGTTGTCCCTACTTTGCATATTCTGCAAAGAATTCTTGCACTGAGCGAAAGACATAGCACATTCTGGGGCTGGGACATATCCATACTCATCATAAAATGATTCTATACAACTATCCATACTGTCATATAAAACTTGCTCACTCACAATAGCTTTTATGGGCAAACCCAAATTTTTTGCAATGTCAAACGACTGTTTGCAAATTGTACTGTAAAACGGTATAAAAAAGTTGACAGTATCAAACTTTGTCTCAATTAACTGAACTACTGTATACAAAATCCAAACACAGTGTGCAAACATAAAGTCACGGCTATTCTCCACAAGTTTTATACCAGTCTCTTTTAAACTGAACTCAACATCGTCAAAACTGCTATCATTGACACATATAGACTGCACATTATCGGCTGTCAGTAGCTGCAATCTTCGCAACTGTGAAACAATAAAGTCAGTGCAAATATAACGACAACTTGCACTGTCATACAAACTTAATGAGGCTGTGATGTCCGGACACATGCTGTACATCGTGTCACTGTGCAGTTGCTTTTGTTCCATAAAAAATGCAACGGCATAGTCATGAAAAGAACCACTTTTAAAGTTGGTCAAGTCCACCAAAAATAAATTGTCATCCAGTTGCAAGATATCAGGTTCACAGTCAAAATAGATTCTTTCACATTTAGCTTGCACAGTTTGACTCTGACCCAAAAGTTTTTGCAGAACAAAACTTGCACATTCAAAAAAGCTTCTTCCTTTCAATGCAATCAATTGATTGAAATCAATTTTGCTCATTACACTCATGTACTAAGAATGATACCATATAATGTGCATAGATGTCAACTCAAACTTTGTAAATAAGCTATAAGTCAAGTATCTTTAAAAATCTTTATATACTCTGCGCATGAGCGTATCTCAAAAAATTGTCTATCAAACACGGTAAAGTTGTACTTTTGACTGTATGATTATCTTTAATAATCGCACTTGCAATGTGTGGCAAAAGTTGAAAATAACTAGTGTTGTCATTTCGCTTTATGTCATCTAAACACTTGCTTAAACTCAGATACAAGCTGTCATCTCCCACTGCATTTTCCAAAGTATTCAACAAATAACTTGCATGTTTTTCTGTGTAATTTTTAGATATGTGAAATTGAAAAGGTTGATTTTCACCTAGCTTGCAAACTTTTGTTTGATAAGATTGTATAGTGCTTTTAAAATATTGCACTATATTATAAGGCAAAAGACAACAAATTTTCAAATTGAAATTGTCAATTAAGTATTCCAATTTACAACTCAACTGTTGCAATAGACAATTTGAAAATTCGTTTATTTGACATAGATTTTCGTACACAGTATGCAATCTACCTACTAAATTTCTATCGTGTGCCAGCAATTGACAAACTGACAATACATGGGTAGACTTGCTCCCATCTATATATTCAACCGTTTTCTGCCAAGCATCCATAGAAAATTCTGTACAAAACATTTTTTTGTCCATATCATCAAGCGAAAAGTTTTTTGCACAGTGTACAGATAAGTCCAGCCATTGTGTTAGCTGTCTATACAACTCAAAATTTGTCTGTCTATCAAAATTTGAAACACTCAATAATATTGAACCTATAATATCACACATATTTCTAGTATAGTACATGTGAGTTAGTGTAGCAGAAACTACAAAGTCTTGTCGCATCATATAAAATAATATATGATGCGACATACGAATATAAGACAGCTATTTAATATGTCAAAATTTATAAATTTTTTTGATGATTATTTAACTTTATATCATTTATTACTAAATCAAACTGATAGCCTAAAAATTCTGCAGCTTTTTCACTTAGTGTAATTCTAGAAAGATAAATTTGTAGAAATTCCATAGGTGCAGATTGATGATCCATAGAGATAATAAGCTTTACCTTTTTATCATTTTTATCTACTTCAATGCCACTTTTCGTTATGGATATGTTGACTCTATCGTGAATGTTGTTGATGTTAAACTGTTTTTTCCGCACTCTCGTCTTGTGTGCATCTGCTTTGTCAGCAATAATGAGCGCAGCGGATACTGTATTGATAGGCAACCCATATTGCTCTTCATGGTTGCCAATGGCAGAAATTATTTGTGCAATTTCATCCATGTCCATTTTTAGTTTTACAAGCAATTCAAAAGCCATATTTGCACCAATTAGTCCATGATATCGCCTGCTAACACTGTTGCCTATATCATGCATCCACCCTGCTATTGCACCAAGTTCACAAATTCTATTCTCATATCCCATTTCAAGTAATATTTTCCTTGTAGTATCCGACACATAACCTACATGACGCAACCCATGCTCTGTATAACCCAAAACTTGCAGGTTTGCATTTGCTGCTAAAATCAACTTTCTAATATCACTGTTATTTTTGATAATGTCCATTGTGACAATATTACCTTGCATTTCTTCTCCTTAAAATTTAAACTAGTCACTCTTTTTATCACCCTTTACAATATTCATGTAGTCGTCAAAAATTTTTGGTTCGGCATCAAACAAGTATATACATTTTTTTTTTGTTTTATATTCTGGTACATTTTTACAGTGATATGCCAACACTGCACACAGTGCAGGAATATTGGTAATTTTTGTGTGATTCTTACCTATCTTTTTCAACAACTTATCTACTGTATTGTAGAATTTTTTTTCAAAATCAGTTTTAAAAAATACCAAATTAGAAAAAACAAACCAGTAAGCCTGTACAAAAGTCTTATTGACACTTTTTAAACTTACCGGCAATTGTGGTGTCAGACAAATCAGATAACTGTTTATATTGATATCCACTGTAAAAATCTTCGTCTTTTTAAAAATAGTGACCGTTTTGCTCACTAAATAGTAGTTTAAAAAAACTTTCTTTAAGTTCACACTTATATTAAAACTTAACAGCATATCTTTTACAAAATCATGCCACCAAATGTCTTGGGCTATAATACAAGCAACTTCAAAACACAAATTAGCTTGTGTAGTAAATAGCCATTTTACTATTTTACTGTCCAGCCTAAAACTTTCAATTTGACTATTCTTGTCTTCAATCTTTAAAATTTCTTCTATTTTTTTAAATCTGCTTTTGTACTCGTCTTTTTGTAGGTTATTTGTGTAAACCAGCATGGTAGGCTCACTTTTAACCAATTTACAGTATTCTTTGGCAATATCATCATCAGGATCAATTATGCACAAATTTATAAATTTTTGGTGAGATGAGCTTACCATATTCAAATTGTTTGCAGCGATTGCTGAAAAAACCATAAACTCTCTATCATACGGGGTATGTTGCAGTACTAACTGGCTATACTTTAATACCAATTCATGTTTGTTCACTTGTGCCATAGCACTTGCAATGCGCCTAAAATCTACATATTCATCTAAACCTAGCTCATCAATAGTTTTTGCAAGCTCGTCAACTTTTAAAAATTCTTGCTTTGAATAATGCATTTGCATGAGTGTCACAAGGTATAGTAAATCATTGTCTTTTTGTTTTACTTCTAATAATTTTTCATTTGCTTGTTCAACATTGTTTAAACTCAAATAAATTAACGCCATCATGCAACAGGCATCTTTATGATATGGACTACTCTCCTTTATCTGGGACAGTACTTGCATCGCTTGTTTTTCGTCACCTTGACGCATAACAAACTTTGCAAAGTCAAACTGTTGGTCATCACTGTTGCGAACAAGTCTAATATTACACTCTTGATTCATGTATTTAATATCGCTGTGCAAAATGTGTTGCAGTATACTCACTTCTTCATTTTGTGATAGGTCTGCATATTCCAAACCTTGATTTAGATAATGCACAGCGTGTTCTATCATACCTTGCCTTAAAAAACAGTTGACTAGACCCAAGTAAAGCTCTTCTTTATACTTGCTATGAAAGGTTTTAAAATACTCAAATAGAGAACTTTCTACAAGACCCATATTGAGTAAAATTTGTGCTCTTTCCAATATTATGACAAAATCTAATGAATTCTTAATATCTTCCTTTGTGAGCTTTTGAGTAGCAAGATTGATAAGCTCTAACGCTCGCAGATAATTACCTTCATCAGATTTTACCAATGCACGCTCAAACAACTGGTTTGCACTAAATTCAAATTTAATTGTTTTGCTCATGTTTTTTGATTTTAAACTCTGTTTTAATTTTAGTATAAAAAGATAACTTACGCCACTCTCCTTTATATTAAATAAAAGAATCGGCTTTACTTAGTCCATGATTTTTTATTCTCAGTATTTACAATTTATATTATGGACTAAAAAAATTTTTTGTTTATTACACAAAACTGCCTAAAAACGCTTGCTTTTTTTTTTTTTTTTTGTTATCATATATTTACAAGGTTTGGAAGTTTAGCTCAGCTGGGAGAGCGTCTGCCTTACAAGCAGAGGGTCGGGGGTTCGAGCCCCTCAACTTCCACCATTTTTTGTTTTCTCTCATAGTTGTTCTTTAACTCCTTAACAAACTGTCACTCAAATTATTGGGTGTCAGTTTGTTTTTAGTGAGAACTTGCTTGCAATAGCATTTTTGTGACTTGATGCATAGCTTTATACAAGGTTAACGCACATCAATCTTCACTGTTATCAATGACGACATCGTCATCTTTTACAGGCTGTGTTCTCTTTGCATTCTTTTTTGGATTTGCATATCTTGCTGGTTTTTTGGGCTTTTGATTGGACAGATTATTGAACTGTGTTTCCTCCACTTGATTGGGTTCTTTCCAATCTTTTTTTTCTGTATTGGAGTTTTTAGAAAAATCAATCTTGTGCACCAAAAATCTCTCATAAACAAAGTGAGAATAAAGCGTAAATATGAGTGCTATATAAGAAAAGGCCAACAACATTACAGGCAATATAGCAATCAACATTAGTGAAGGCACAATCATTGTCAACAAAATCAGTAGTACAAAAGGCACAACAGCAACAATAAAAAAGAACACATTTGGTACAAATAAACCAATAGAGAAAACAAAACTGTTTTTTAACAATTTCCCAAAATTCATATTAAAATTGGTAGCTTGTGTACACATGAACATGGAGGCACTAAACAGCACTATAAAAACGATTACAGTAACTATCATACTGACCCAACCCAAAAAACCACTCATTTTTAGATTGTTTACAGCAGTCCAATTAAACAGCAATAAAAACAAAAATGCACCAAAAATTGTCCCAACAACCATGTACTTTAAAAAATCTCTTTTGACACCTCCAAAAAAGTCTTTTAGCATACTCACTTTATAATCCCAAGATAAAAACTTTGCTACTCTAAAAACGCCAGCTAAACCTATAAATCCCAACATACATAGAGGTATCAAGAACGCATAATACTGTAAATCTATTGCGAACTTCATAGACTTAAAATCATCTAAAGTCCCTACCGTGACAGGATAACCTACACCCAAATTTGCACTAAAAGGTAAGATTGCCGCAAGCCCATTTTTTAATGCTATTTGATAAATTAAAACTAAAATTAAAGGCAAAAAAAATAGCAGAGCTAAAAAATTTAGCCTAACTAAAAACATAAATCTAAGTTTAATGATATCCCAAAAAAAAGCAAACCTGGTACCACTGTATGTGACTTTTACAAATTCAGTCTGCTTAGAATTACCTATACTTAAATTGTCCATCATGCTGTTCTGTGCCATTTTGTATCCTTTTTTTTGCTTATAGCATATATTGCTTATAGCTGAAATCAAATTAAAAGCTGAACCAAAATAAATTGCGATACAGTTTTATCATTCTAACTCAAATTATATCACAATTTTCATTTAAACGCAAGCGTATGAAAACAAAAATAGCAATAGTAGGTGCAACAGGTCTAGTAGGCAGAACAATGGTGAGCGTACTCAATCAAAGGTTACCCAAAGCACAATTAAAGTTATATGCAAGCCCAAAAAGTGCAGGTACAAATCTGCAATTTGGCGAACAAAAAATTGCAGTTGTAGAGTTTAAAAAAGAAAAATTTGATTTTGATGTCGACTTTGTTTTGTTGGCAGCAGGCAGTTCTATAAGTTCCGAACTTGCACCTTTATGTCGCCAAAAAAAAGTAACTGTCATAGATAATAGCAGTTTTTGGCGCATGCATCAAGACATTCCATTGATTGTACCCGAAGTCAACGCAAAAGCTTTAAATAGACACAACTTTATAATAGCCAACCCAAATTGCAGTACAATACAGTCTGTCGTGGCAATCAATCCTCTTTTCAAAACTTTTGGTGTAAAACGCATAATTTACAACACTTATCAATCCGTTAGTGGAGCTGGACAACTAGCAATGCAACTTTTACAGAGCGGTCAAAAATACGCTCACGATATTATTCCACAGATAGATTCTTTTTTAGAAGACGGTTACACAAAAGAAGAAAAAAAAATGATAAACGAAACACAAAAAATTTTTGATGCGGACATTGCCATCACGGCAACGGCTGCTCGTGTTCCTGTTTTCTTTGGGCATTGTGTAAGCGCAACAGTAGAACTGAAAAGCAACGCCAATTTGAATGACATAATTGAAGCTTTTCAAAGAGAAAAGAGCATAAGTTTGATGGGGAGCAATGACTATCCTACTCCCAAATTTGTTCAAGGCAAGGACCAAGTTTTTGTAGGGCGTGTTCGCATGGACACAAGTAAAAAAAATAGTGTTAACATGTGGATTGTAGCTGACAATATCAGAAAGGGCGCAGCAACAAATGCAGTGCAAATATTACAGACCATATTGCAAATCAATCAAAATCCAGGAGTTAATTATGCCAGTATTTGAAGGCACATGTACAGCATTGACAA
>JAITUJ010000028.1 GCA_031286385.1 Clostridiales bacterium
ATAAAGGGCATAAAAAAAGCCCGTAAATAGTCTTTTTCTTACTAAGACTTATTCACGGGGTATTGTGGCAGGGGTGACGCGATTTGAACACGCAACCAATGGTTTTGGAGACCACTACTCTACCGTTGAGCCACACCCCTATTTTATACAAAATTGATATCACCTGACAAACACATCTGCAAAACAACAAATCATGTACTGAATATTTATTTTATATTCATATCTTTATCTGCTAAATATTTTGATTTCCCATAATTGGATACACAAAAACTGATACAGTGTTCACCTATCCATAAAAAATCTACTGTTCCAACTAATCACTTGGCCTGAAAATCTTGCGTCTTAAATTTTAGTTGCAATTTGCATTGTCTTTATCAATTTTGAATTTTTGTCTCAACTAATCGCCATTTAAGCATTTTTGAAACAATAAAAGCCGTCATTGGCTCTCTTAAAAGAGTTTCTACTTCTATATCTCTAGTTATCGTTTTCTTCCTCCACCTAGAACAGCTTTCTTCAATCCAACTCTTCACCCTTAAATCAGCGGGATTAAAGTCTTCGTTATCTGCAAAAACAATCAATCCATTGTAAAAACTCAAGTGACAACCTAATAAATATGGAGAACAATTTGTTTGAAATCCAATTAAATTTGCTCTCCTTAATCCTTCAAAAACTAACTCAATAGTTGCCTTAACCCATCACTTTCAAATATTACTGTAAGAATTTCATCCTCCTCAGAAGAAACATTAAGTACACCATTTGGTGCTCTCGAGTATGTTGCATTCACCTAAACCACCCGTTGCTATCATAAATTTTTCGATATCTTCCTTAGATGATATTAAATAATCAACTCCCTTTTGAAAACCTTCTGAAAATTTTAATTTGTCTATCGATTTCTTATTCTCTTTTCTTGTCATATGATGTTTGCTTAACTTTCCCTAAAAAAACATAAATCTGCAATCACTATTCTTCTTTAATATCTCTTGCGTGTTAATTACTTCTTCATATCCTTAAAAACCTAATAGCAAAAATGAATAAATGTACCATAATGAGATATATTCTACTAGCATTACCCTATTAATTCTAGTAGGTTATCTTTGATTTTGCTTTGCTACAACTATTTATTTTAAGAGCAAATAACATTATTTTTTACTGTTTATCTTTATCTTTTAGAAGTTTGCTTATAGTCTGTCCACCTAC
This sequence comes from Clostridiales bacterium, assembly GCA_031286385.1. GTDB lineage: Bacteria > Bacillota > Clostridia > Christensenellales > Pumilibacteraceae > WRGC01. The sequence goes on from JAITUJ010000028.1 coordinate 1,198, forward strand.
ACCTACATTATCATATGAATTTTCCTTTAAAAAAATGTATAAAGTCTCCTTGGGCATGCCCACAACTTTTGTAAACACTTCGGTAAATTCTTTTATAAGCTGTTCTTTCTGTTGCAACGAAAGAACTCCCCCTTCATAATTGATTACTGGCATAAAACTCTCCTTAATAAATATTAAAAAATTTAAACTGTTTTTAAAGACTATCTAATCTTGGCTGTCAAAAACTGATTCCACATTTCATCGCAAGCTTGTAAGTGTTGTTGTGGCGTCTTTGAATACACTTCAAATATAGAATATGAAGGTAAAAACTTATATCCAATATAATTAGCCATAGCTGCCCAAGATGAAATATGAAAATCAAAAGGGAAATAACCAGTATTTGAAATATTAAATCTCGCTTGTTCAGCCGCAGCTGTCACAGCAATCATAAGCTGTTTATCTTCTACTTTTCTCAAAGATTCAACAAAAGCTAAATCTTTATCAGACCAAACTTCTTCAAGCCATCTTTGCAAAAAACTAGGGTGATTGTACCAATAAAATGGATAAACGACTAGTATTTTCTTGTGTTGCAAAATCAACTTTCTCTCTGCGTCTACATCAAACTTGCCATCTTTCATTGCTTTACAAAGCACATGAATGGTTGTGTTTTTATCATTTTTATTTTGCAAATGTTTTAACCAAGCTGAATTTATCATTGAATGGTCTAAATTTGGGTGTCCAAAAATTACTAAATTATTCATACACATATTATATCACAATCTCTTTACATTTGCAACTTTTTTTAAACATTTCTTGAAAAATTGCATATATTTTTAGCGGTTTCTAATCTGCAAATTTTAGAACCAGTTAAAATTCTTCCCACTGCACTAAACAGCAATATCATTATCCTCTACCCGCTTTGTAAAACGACACTTTGGATAATTTTTGCAACCATAAAATTTATTATTTTTGCCTTGCCTCAATTCAAGTTCACAATTACAATGTGGACAAATGTTGTTTGCTATTTTATTTTTCATAGTATGAATATTGTTTGTTTATGTGTTCCACTCTTGCAATTTCACTGTCATTTTTAGATTCGTTTATTTTTAGATAAATTTTATTTAATATGTCCCTATCTAATTGAATATTTGTGTTTGAATGGATGATATTATTAAGTTCGCCTTTACTACTGCAAATTAACACATTACTTTTTATATAAAGTTCTGCCCTTGGAAACATAATGACGGATATAAAGATATCTTTCATTGAAAGCAATTTTGATAGCTGATATATATGCGTTTGATTTTGTTTGATTGGATTGTAGAATTGATTTTTACAATCACCATAAGCAAGCACTTGCGTCCATTTTTGCTACTCGTCCTTTCCGTATATTCTGCCAGCATAATTTTTAGTTTCAATGACAAAAATGCCATTGCTTCTAATTACTATGTGGTCTATTTGAGTTAACTTGCCATTTTTATCTTTAAATAATATATCGTTAAAGATTACCGAATCTTCACAAATTTCATTTAGAATACCTGCAACAAAATTTTCTCCATTAGCACCTATTTCATCATTGCTAAGCTTATGAAAAATTGCATCACTGTTTTTTGCAATTAAAATAATGATTACAAAAAAGACTATCGCTCCAAAAATAACACCATATAACATATCTTTTAAGCTTTGTCACTTTGCATATTCAGTCATTCTAAGTTCTCTTATGACATTTACTTTTATATGCCCTGGATACTGCATTTCTGATTCTATTTGCTTTGCAACATCTTTTGCCAAAAACATAGCAGCAGTGTCATCAACTTCATCTGGTTTTACAATAATACGAACTTCTCTACCAGCTTGTACAGCAAAACATTTTTCCACGCCTTTATAGCTACTAGCTATCCTTTCCAAATTTTCCAGCCTTTGAACATAATTACCAAAACTTTCTCTTCTCGCGCCTGGTCTTGACCCAGATAATGCGTCTGCTATTTGCACAATTACAGCTTCTACTGTTTCCATTTCTATGTCAAAGTGATGTGCCTCAATACAGTGTATAACGGCTTCACTTTCTTTGTGCTTGCGTGCAAGATCTACACCTATTTGAGTGTGCGTTCCCTCTACTTCATAGTCTATTGCTTTGCCCAAGTCATGCAGTAAAGCTCCTCTCTTTGCCACATTGATGTCAGCTCCCAATTCTGCTGCAATTTGTCCTGCAAACCTTGCGACCTCTATGCTATGCGTGAGTTGATTTTGTCCATAACTAGTTCTATATTTCAGTCTTCCCAATGTCTTAACAATCTCGGGGTGCATTCCAAAGATTCCCAATTCATAAACAGCTGCTTCACCAGCTTGCTTAATCTTTGTGTCCACTTCCCTTTTCATTTTTTCCACTGTTTCTTCTATCTTAGTGGGGTGAATGCGTCCATCGGAAATGAGTTTTTCCAAAGTAAGCCTTGCAATTTCACGCCTAACCGGATCAAATCCTGACAGCACAATAGCTTCTGGTGTATCATCTACTACAAAGTCTATTCCTGTTGCTTGTTCCAAAGCTCTAATATTGCGTCCTTCCCTTCCAATTATTCGTCCTTTCATTTCGTCATTTGGTAACACTACTGTGGATATTGACAGTTCACTTGCGTATTCTACTCCACATCTCTGTATAGTAGATGCTATAATTTCTCTTGCTTTTACATCTGCTACGTCTTGAACTTGTTGCTGCAAATCTCTTATAATTTTGACAGATTCTCTTTTTGCATCTTCTTCCATAGCCAAAATCAGCTGCTGTTTTGCGTCATTTCTAGTCATATTAGCGGCCTTTTCTATGGTTTCCAACATCTTTTGATGAGCATTACCAACATCCAATTCTTTTAAGGCAATTTCTGATTCTTTTTCGACCAACTGAATTTTGAGCTGTTCAAGTTTTTCATTTTTTTGAGAAATACTATCCTGCCTTTTATCTAATGCATCTTCCTTTTGTTTGATATTCAATTTTTCTTGACGAATTAAATCTTTTTCGTTTTTAAGCTCATTCTTTTGCTCATTAACTGACCTATCAAACTTTTCTCTATCTCTCTGGATTTGTTCTTTTGCACTCAACATTGCCTCTTTGGCAACATTTTGTGCGTTCAAAATGGCTTTTTGCAAACTTTCTTGTGATAAACTTTGTTTTTTTTCTACCAAAAACTTTGTTGCAAAAACACCTACTACTAAACCTATGGTCAACGCTATGACCACTAGTAGTATTGCTATGCCTATATTCATTTTTTTCTCCAATTTTACAACTGATTTATAACAATTTTAAACTTCAAAAAATTGCAAATTAATGTTCATACAAAAACATTCATACATCACAAAATACACATAAAATTTTTAATATAAATCAGTACTTAATTTAACTACACTTTTCAATGACTATTTCAAAATAAAAATTCAAGTGTTCAATTATGAACACTTGAATAATTATAACATATTTTTTAAAATTAGTCACCTGTTTTGACCACATTGTCAAAAATTTTTTTTGCAAAGTCTGATGAAAAAGAATAACATAGCACGAAATCCAATACAAATATAGAAAAATCAAGCTCACAGTACTCTTGTGCAAAAGAGAAAGCTGCAATCTCACTAGCTACTCTCAAATTTGATTTGCATTTTAACCACAAAAATTGCCATAATACAATTTTAACATTTTTTGTATAAATTGTTGACCGATTTTTACTTTCCAAAAAGTGAAATAGTTCATGAGCGAATATTATTTTGAGCAACAAATCATAACTTAAATTAGGCAATGGATTGGTAGGACAAGAGTTTAATAAATTTACAGCACGCTGTATGGGAGTGCAATTGATAACTATTTTATTTGGAGTAGTAAAGGTAGCAAAACTTAAATAGTTTGCACCCACTTGTTGCTCTATAATTTTCAAATAAATGCCAAGATTTTTTGCCGTATGATAGATGTCATGTGAACTCAAAGACTTAGCTATGTTCATAGCTTCATTTTTACCACACTGCAAGCTTTTCTTTACAACCTCATCAAAAAAAGCTGGTTCAACTTTTTTATGCAACAAATCTTTTTTCAAAGCATATTTGCACCAACTTATTGTGTCGATTTTTAAAAGTCGTGTAATTAAATTCTCAAACTCTGTTATATTTTTGTCCTTCAAAAAACTTCTACTCCTAAATCAAAGTCAAGCTCTATTTGTAGCAATAACAATAATTTCTTCATTGCTACAAAAATCAGACAACTGACTTTCCATCAACAATAAAAGTTGATCTAAATCTATTGAAGAAAAATCCATCAATCTTGCCCCTGCACAAATATAAAAATCTGGTCTCAAAATAACTTCGGACTGATATTTTGCCATGTCTTCCCAAAGTCGTCTGACTGTGGTCACATAGCTACTTGACTTTACTAAATATGCGTTACTTGACTGAACTCTTATAAATCCTTTTTTATCGACAACTCTCAAAGCATTTAGGTCTTTATTCTGTCTTTGATAGAAGTAGAAGTACTTAGTTTGCTCCACCAGCGACACTTGTTGTAAATCTACTTTAAAGTCCATTGCAACAAGTTGCCTTGCTCCTTGTTCGTCCAATTCATTTAGCACAGATGAAGTCTTTACTTCTGTTGAACCTGTGGCAATGGCTGTAACCTTAAATGTTTGTGGATCAATGTCAATGTGGACCTCTACAGAGTCAGCCGTCGCACCGCTTTCAATAGCTTTATTTTTGGCTTCTTGCTTGATTGCATTCAAGTCATTTTTGGTGGGTGAAGGAATAACTCTCTCTACAACATCTCTGACCATAGCCAATGCAACACCTATACTAGAAATTACTTCTGCATTTTCTGGTATACTAAAACTCAAACCCATTTTTTTTGCAATATAGACTATCAAAGAAGATGCACCACCACCTACTCCTACCATGGAAATTTGCTCTCTATCCAACTTGTACTTTTCTATAAAATGCATTACAACAGGCATTATTTTGGCATATGAGCACTCCATAATTTGCGTTGCGATTGTTTCGACGGTTGTATTGCAGTAATCTGCAAGTGCCTGTAAAGCTAGGGTTGCAGCCTCTACATCGCCTTTTGAAAAGTGTTCTTGGTCAATCAATCCCAACACATTGGCAGCACATGAGTTTGTAATTGCCAATCTTTTGCCCGAAGCCAGCTTTATAGCAACATAGTCATTTGGATCACCTTTGCGTGGCGAGAAGAATTCTATTTGAGGAGATACGATTTCTTTTGCATTGGTATAAACACAGTAATCCAGCCCAGCTATGTGAGCAGACCTAGGACCGACGTCTACAATGCCATTTTTATTCGCTCTAACCATAGAGCCTCCGGCACAACCCAAAACTTTTACATCTAGTGAACTTATAAAAGTCTTGTGTCTTCCTACTTGTGAATAATCAATAGAAGGACGCCCATTTTTTATTACACCAATATTAGTAGTAGTGCCGCCCACTTCAAAGTAAATGCCATTTGAGGCGCGCAAGTACATCAAGCTACCCATAACTGATGCGGCAGGCCCTGATAACATAGTCAATACTGGGCGTTTTTTCATCTCTGTGATTTCCATCACGCCACCGTCACCGCGCATAATCATCAATGGGACATCTACATTTGCTGCTCTTATAGAACTCTCTGTAGAAGTTGCAGTATCTATCATCTTTGGCAATATGCTACCATTGATAATTGCCGTCTTTGTACGCCTTACTAAACCGTAAAGTTTAGTAATCTCTGACGCCATTGTGCAAAGCAAGTTTTGACTTTGTGCCAACTGTTGGACTTTTAATTCATAGTCAGGGTTATCTACACCAAAAGCCTTAGATGCTACAATAACTTGCGCACCTTTATACATCATTGTTTTTACAGCAGACTGTAAAATTTCTGGATTTTTAATAGCTTTCTTGATGTTTACACATGTAGAAATTGTCTCAATTCTTTTGCCCATACCCAGCTCAATATTTTTAATATTTGTTTGAACTTTGACCAAAAAGGATTCAACAACCCCTGTACCCAAACCAATTACGCCAACTTTTGCTACGTCGCCTTCTACCAACGCATTTGTGGCTTGCGTTGTGCTGTGTGCTACAAATACAACTTCACTGGAATCTATACTGTTCTCATTTAAACAATTTATAAAGCACTGAACAACGCCGGCAGCTACACCATCTTTGTGGTCATGCGTAGTTTTTACGCTTGATTTGCCTAGTATTTGGTGAGTGTCATTGTCCAAACACACCGCTTTGGTATGCGTTCCACCCACATCTATGCCCACTCTTACAGACCTTTTAGTTAAATTATCATTCATTGTCACTCCAAATTTTTATATTGCAGTAGCGCTGCAAATCATCGTCAATTTTTTTACAAATCTCTTAATATCGTCCAAAAAAATATTGTCAATTTATATAGAAACAAGGGTTCCTAAAATTAAGTTATAAAGCCAACATGAGAAATGCCAATATACACAGTAAGCTTGCTGTTAAATACCCTGTTGGTATGGCCATCTTCATAAACTGTTTTGAGGATACATTTGTATAACCTAGCCCCCAAGCTACCCAAGATTGTGTGATGTCCAAGTGCTGTATTGCTATGGTCAAAATTGCAAATAAAGCGTATACAAACACTACACCCAAGGCAACAGCATTGCTACCTACGCTAATCAGAACAATTGTGACAAAAGCAGCTCCACCTGCTCCTACCATATTTGTAGGTCCCCTAAAAAAGCTTGCAAACGAAATTACAGCAAATACCAAAGCCAAAGCCAAAGCAGTAGAAGGGAATAAATCTTGTACTATTGCTCTCAAATAAGGTGCATTTATAGCACCAACTTGACCAAACATTGCCAATGTCAACAAAAATCCAACCATAGGGGCTACATCAACTACACCATCAGAAAACATTTTACTCAATTTTACACAGTTAGAATGATAACCTCCCCGCATATTCCCCGTAGTTATCAACGCATATAAACCTGCTACAATAAAAGCAAAAATGGGTGCAAAACCTGTAAATTTTATGACATCCCCATTACGGGCGGTCCAACCTGGCAAAAGTCCAAAAATGGTAAGTAACACGACAGGAATTAATATAGCAAACCAAGAATACCAAGGGGCATCTTTTACATTATCTTGTTGTTCTGTCAATGATAGTCCCCAAGAATAGGTCTTCTTTTTAAATCCCATTGCCAAATTTGTAGCTATCAGAACAATAAAAAGTGAAACGCCAGCAGCTACCCAACCAAATTTTGCACTCCAATCACTATAAGTAAAATTGGAAAATGCCTGAACAAAGTCACTGCCTAGTATGCCTTCTAGCCCTTTTACTGAACCCAAAATAATCCCATAGTACTGTGCAAAATTTACTGGATTTATCATCAAACCTGCCATAATACTGCCCATAAATGCAAAGCACGCAACGGGAGATGGAATACCCAAAGTTTTTAAGATAGGAAAAACAATTACAGCAATTGCCATGACTGGACCAATGCCACTCATGTTTACAAAAAGCAAAGTAGTAACAATACACATCAAGGCCAATGTAATTCGAGGTCTATCCCCACTCAATTCTACCGTCTTTTTAACCACCGTAGAGGCTATTTTTGTTTTTATTAGTATTTGTCCAAACAATGCACCAAAGAAAATATTTACCAGTATTGATTGAGCATAGTTTGCAGGTCCTACTTGAAAGACATTATTTAAAGCGTATAAAAATGCTTCTACTCCCGTTCTATGCCCTATCAAATCTTTCCCATCAAACACATCAAAAAAACCATTAGCAAACTCACCATCTTTTATAAAAGCATTTCCAACCAATCCTACTATAAACCAAAGCAATGTAACAATAAAAAAACCAACCATCAAGTTTTTGCCCTTGACTGCATAGAACACAAATCCCAATATGCTCAAAAGCAATAGTACGCCCAAAAAATAGACCATAACAAGTTTCTCCTTTATCTCAAACCAACAATATTATATCATAAAATAAGGTAAATAAACAAGCAAAAATGCAATAATTTTTACAATATTCAAAAGCTTATTCAATTAAAAATTGAAATATGTTATCTTCCAACTTCATGGGCTTTTAAAGTAATATCATTTTAAACAAATATATCTGCGAGTGTTTACTCTGCTCTGTATTCTCTAAGATTGCTTGTTTGCAAAAAAGGCAATGAACACTTTTTGTTCATTGCCTTTTGTACTTACACTTACCGTCCACTGCCGTAAGCTCCGTCCCAACCCCAGCTTCCGTTGGAACCTGCTCTACCGTCGCTACCGCCTGTGATTCCACTTCCGCCATAGCCTTGTCGTCCGCCCCAGCCGTATGAACCTGAATATCCACGACTACCGGCGTAGCCTCTGTATCCTAGACTGCTATTGGTTGACACCGCATACTGTCCGTTGCCTGCGTTTCCGCCATCACCACCACGACCGCCATTACCACCGTTTCCGCCATCTCCTGCCCAATGTCCAGTATCAAATTGCACTAACCCTCCATTGCGGTTTTTCCCATCTCCCCCTCGTCCGCCATCACCACCTCTGCCTCCATTTGCTCCATTCCCACCATCTCCTCCATACAAAGACAAAGTACCACTATTCAGTTGACTAAAACTGCCCACAATGGCATATCCGCCACTGCCACCGTTTCCGCCCCTACCACCGTCGTATCCATTGCCTCCATTGCCTCCGTGTCGCATAGATGAACCATACGATCCATCTCTTCCTACATATCCCGAACTTCCACTGCTACCAACTATTCCGTTTCCACCTCGTCCACCCTTAATATCTATTGATGAACTGTCATTTGCGTACCACAAGCTCACACTTTTGGCTACAATGCCATTGCCTCCATTTCCTCCATTTCCACCGCTATTACCACCTAAACTCGTTGCATCACCACCACGACCACCATAAATATAGTTGCTACCTTGCACCCTCAAATCTAGTGACCTGCTACCTGCATCAATTCCTATTCCACCTACTGATGAAAAACCACCATCAACTGCACTAAATTTAAAATTCTCAAAGTAGATAATTAGGTTGCTCAAACCACTGTTCGCTGTAATTTGCAGTCTTCTACTGTTGTAGGATTGTCCTATAAACGCTATGATTGTCACATTAGAGTCAATTGTCACATAATTATTGCTGGAAAAAAAACCTTCCATGATACCACTGTAATTGAGTGCTTGTTCATTGGTTGACACTGTCCTACTGCCACTCGTCAAGCCTGTCACTATATTTTGTTCCCACATAGCTACCAATTGCTTGTCGCCTGTTGCATTTTTTAGACTCGCATAAATTGTAGGATTAACACTTGTATCACTCTTCAACCTCCAACCCGTAAAGGTAAATGTGTGCCTTGTAGGTTTTGGTAAAGTATAGTCACTCTCAATATTGTAACTCTTCAATGCACTACTTGTTAGTGTACTTTCGTATAAAGAGTCTGTATATTCATAACTAATGGTGTAGTCTATTACTTCCCACACGGCTTTGTAAGTCAAATCGCTGTCTGTGTTTAGTGTCCCGTTGATGTTTACACTTTCACTTGTGCTGTTGATGGGTGCAGCTCCATTCAAACTCCAACCCATAAATTTATAACCTGCTTCCGTTGGGGTAGTTACTGTAAATCTGTATTCATTCCCAAATGTTACAGCTTGCCTAAATACTTCTCTATTCTCACTCTCAAAACTCACTATATAATCATTGGCCCTCCAATCTGCATACAATTCAACTTCTCTACTACCGTCGTTCTCAACTTCCCATGCTGGCATATTAGTGAACGAAAATAGTTTAGAGTTGTTGCTATAATACCATCCCATAAACGAATGCCCTCTGTTCAAGCCGTTCGGTCTCGCTTCCATCAAATCAGCGGTCTTGTCATTAAAGTCGATATTTTTTATTGTGCTTACTCCTCTATCATTCAACACCACTTTGTATGTGATGATTGTATATTGTGCCACAATCTTGATGACTTCTTGGTCTTGTCCTAACACTGGCACAATGATAAAGTCTAGTCTTTGTCCATTTGTTCCGTTATAAAAATGTGAGATGTCATATCCGTCTTTTGCAAAATATTCTCTCAAAGCTTGATTGTTGAATAAGTCTAGTTTGTCATCAACTTTGACTGTTTCATTCTTGCCGACTCCCAACAATCCCAATGTGTTACTGTTCCCCAAATCCAAAGTAAACTCAAATGGGGTATATCTCGCTATTAAAGTTGCTGTATTTGACTGCATCCATAGGTTAAAACTCGCTCCTTTCTCATTGGTGACAAGTGTCCCATATTCATCTTCAAATCCATTAAAATTGTAGCCATGTCTTCCCGCCGGCAACATACTTTGTGAAATCGTAAAAGCATCTCCATATCTGACTGTAATCGTGTTTCTAATCTTAGTAAAATTATCTACTAGGTTGATGATCTTTTCTTGACCTTCGTAAGACACTTCAACTCTTTGATTGCCTGTTGTGCCAGCACTAATCTTATCTACGCTAAAACTTGTATTGTAGTTCTCTCTCTGTAAATCTGCAATGTCGCCAAACTTCACTGCACTTTCAATGTTGTAAGGTTGGCTTTTTAGCAACTTGCCATTCTCATAAAAATCTATCCAATATTCAATAGGGGCTATCTCGATGACTAGATTGTCAAAGTCGCTTAGGCTAGTGCCAAACAAATCTGCCCTTTTGTATAATTTGCCGTCATGATAAAACTCCCCTGCATTGTATCCCCTAACATCGGGCATACTACCTACATTGGAATAATATGCAAGCTCTATCTTTTGTCCCAAATCTAAACCACTCAATGAGTGCACCTCAAATTCATAAGATAATACTCGTATTCTGTCTTTCAAACTTGCCCAATCTCTTTGATAAGCAGACAAACTGTCCCCTGCCACATATATTGTCAAGTCCGCACTCGTATGGTCAAACACACTATTGCCCAAACTCGGCGGATATACTGACAACACCTTTACTTCACTTAGTTTGTTAGCGTTGTAAAATGCATTGTCGTCAAGGATTGCTAGACTGCTTGGCAAGGTGATGCTTTGCAAACTTGTCACATTGCTAAATGCATACTTATCTATTCTGCTTACACCTTTTAGATTGACAGTGTCTAGCGTATTGTTATTTGCAAATGCATATTGTGGAATACTGTCGCTTCCGTCAGTAACATTGCTGTATATTGCATCAAGTGTTCTAAACTGCAAACCTTCAAATGC
>JAITUJ010000063.1 GCA_031286385.1 Clostridiales bacterium
AGAAAGTCAATAATGAAGATTTTATCTCGCTATCTGACATAGCGAGATTTAGAGAATCAGAATATCCAAGTGATGTAATTGGTGATTGGATGCGAACTCGAAATACTATTGAATTTTTAGGAACTTGGGAACAGTTATATAATCCAGACTTCAACTCCCTCATATTTGAGGGAGTTGACAAAGAAGCTGGAAGAAATGGCTTTGTTATGACTCCAAAGAGATGGATAGAAACAGTAAATGCGATTGGAATGAAATCTAATATGGGCAGATATGCAGAAACACTGGCTCATAAGGATATTGCCTTTAAATTTGCAAGTTGGTTATCCACAAAGTTTGAACTTTATCTCATAAAAGAATTCCAACGCTTAAAAGAAAAGGAACAAACACAATTAGCATGGTCAGCAAAGCGAGAGCTTGCTAAGATAAATTATCACATACAAACTGACGCTATAAAAGAAAAACTCATTGTGCCAACACTGACATCACAACAAAGAAGTTTTGTTTATGCAGATGAAGCAGATTTACTAAATGTTGCTTTGTTTGGAAAAACTGCTTTGCAGTGGAGAAACGAGAACAAGGATAAAGATGGAAACATTAGAGATTATGCCACAATTCATCAACTGCTAGTTTTAGCCAATATGGAAAGCTATAACGCCATCATGATAAAAGATAATATAAGCCAAGAAGAAAGAATTGATAGACTAAACGAAACAGCAAGACAACAACTTCAAGTTTTGGAGCAAGTGGAGAACAAGTTATACTTGCCAAAACTAGATAAAAAATAACAATTAAATAAACCAAACAAAAAGACAATCCACAGTGGTTGTCTTTTTGTTTACACGCAAAACAAAAAAAAGGAGGACTTACAATGTCATTTTTCTTAAAAGGGATGTGGTTTATTGCTTAACTCTTCTTTTCAGTGTCAGACAATCCCATTAAATAATCAGCAGAGCAATTGAGATGAATGCATATTTGTTTAAGTCTATCCACTGTTGGCAAGGTTTTAGATTTTGAGTTTTCATAGAATTTAATGAGCCTGATATTTACACCAAGCAACTGAGCAAATTGTGGTATATTTAGGTTGTTTTCAAGTCGCAATTCTTTTAGTCTAACTGCAAAAATTTCTTTTAAAATCATATAAAAATTTGTAAAAATCGCTTGACATTACTACCAATTTTGTGGTAGGGTAATGTTGTTGCCCTATAAAAAGTGATTGTGTTTTTAGTTTTAGTCAGTAATATTATAAGTTCATTTAGATTTTTTATACGCAAAGAAAATATGTTTGATAGGAAGTAAGTGTTTTTGTTTTAGTGGCTAGCCACTAAAACAGCTCTTGCCCTTTGCAAGAGCTGACTAAGTTTGTTAAATATATTTAGTTTAATTATTTCGGTATTTACACATCTCGTTTGTGAGTATGTTTTATATACAAAAAAGTCCTTTAAAAAATGGTGGAGCACTACATTGTGATTTTAAAGGCAAAAATAAAAATAAATTTATGGAGGGTCATAATTATGACTAATACAATGACAATGAGAAAATCAAATCTCGTTTTACCGCAAAGCGGTTGTGAAGTATCTCGTGATGAGATGCAGTATGTTGATGGTGGTGGAATCTACATTGATAATAATTGGGTGAATGGATTTTTTAAAATGTTCAGTTACTCGGTTACTGGTTATACAATAGGCGAGTTGGCTAGTGCAGCAGCACCGCTTGTATCAATGGCACTTGCTTGGGTAAATGCATTGCCAGTTCTTGGACAAATTGTTTTTTGTTATATAGCAGCCAATGCTTTTGTTGTTGCGGTTGCACTGGTTACAGCATTTGTGCAAAATAAAGGTGTGGATTTTGGTTGGAGTTGGTTTCATGTAACTTATACAGTAAAATAATGCCCAAGAAAGAGTAATAATGAGAAAATTTTTGCCAATATGGTTCATCAGTTCAATAGTATTTTATCTCTTGACATTATCACTTTTCTTTGTTGATGGTGTCGAGAGATTTAGTGCTGATGAATTTTCTGTTTCAATGACAGCAATGGAGATGTTGCTACTTTTTTGTTGCCTTTTTAGTTTTATATTTAGTTCCATTGCATATCACCCGAAAAATAAAAAAATTTTTAGCTTAGAAAGTGTCTTTTTTAGATTGCAGTGTAATTGTAAATATCTATTTTTGATATTGTCATTTTTGTTTGCAAAAATATATGGTTTTTATTTAGGTTTTATAGTTATCAGTATAATCTGTTTTTTTGTAGAAACAATTATTGCTTTTAGAGTTGTAAAGAAAATTAGAAATTTAGATGAGAATTTACTTATTGACTTAGATGAATTGAAATCATTAAGGACAATGTCCCACTTTAAAGATATAAACTTACGCTTTTTAGTTAGACAAATAACGGTTGGTATTGCTTTTGTTGTGCTTTTGATTTTGTCTTATATTGATTCCAAACAAGAGCATCTGACACTACTAATAAAGTTTATCTTGATGTTTATTGGAATGCCTATTTTATGGGGTGTTGCTGGTATATTTGATTTTATATTAAATAAACAAAGAATGAAAAACAAATCTAAGTAGTTTGTAAAATAAGGAGTTAAAATGCATAATCTCATTTTAAGTGAAAACAAAGTTTTAATATTAAGTAATGTGATATCTCGCAATATTCCAGAAAAGGAAATAACTCATCAAGATAAACAATTAGCTATATTGCAAAATTGGATAAAGGCAAAAGGATATCAAACCAAGGGACCAGTAGTGCTGTATTCTAGTGGAATAAAGGGTAATAGAAATGATGGAAATCCAATTGTAGATTCCAAAATATTAATTCAACTGAAAAATGAAAACATTAGGATTGAATATCCATATCAATTTAAACAACAAATTAGAATAGAAAATTGCTTGTTTGTTAAATTTAGTGATAAAGTTGAAAATGCTCAATTTGCTACTATGAAAATGAGAGTATATGCGTATGAAAATGATTTAGATTTGACTGGTGAAACCTATTCTGTATTGATTGAAGAGAAAGACAAGAGTATGTCTGCGGATTTATTCATGCAATCAAACCAAAGGAATGTCAAGATGAATAGAGAATACACATATGAAGAGTTGAAAGAAAGTAAACTTATATTTGACCGCAAGCCACCTAAATTCGGTGTAATTATTGTTTGTTTAACTTTATTTTTTGTAACAGTTGCAATCATATTTTCGGCATTTGCAACAAAGGTTTATGTTGTTAAGGCAACGGGGATGGTGCAAAGTGAGAGCAAAGTTAATATAATGAATCGGGTATCAAGCAATATAGATAGAATAGAAGTGATTGCAGGACAAGAAGTCAAACAAGGTGATGTGCTTTTGAAGTTTAACACTTTTCAAGTAGATTTGCAGATTGCACAACTACAAGCGATGGTAGATATGTTTGATGGGCAAATAGCCTTGATTGATAAGATGATTGTTTTTATCAATGATATTAAAATGGATGGGGATTGGAACATTGTAAACCCAGATATTCCATTTGATAATACGAACATTGATGAAATGTATATGTATAGCAATGCACAATCAATGTTGGATTATGTTGTGCAACAAAAAGAAAGTGAAACAGATGAAGACAAGTTTACTCCAGAAAAATTAGAGAGCTTGAAATCACAGTTTTTAGGTCAACAGTTTGGAAATAGAGATACAGCCAAATCCAACTTAGTACAACAGAAAAGTCAGCGAGATATGTATGTTGCAAGTTTAGCAGAATACACAGTTAGAGCAGAAATTGATGGTGTGGTAAATTTGACAGCTGGATTGACAGTTGGGACAATGTTGCAAGCAGGTACATTGTTAGGCAGTATAAGTAGTAAAGATGATAGTTTACTTATATTTGAAACGACTCTTTCAGCACAAGATAGGGCGAGAGTAAATGTAGGTGATTATGTAGAAACGGTGGTAGCAGGAGTTGTTCAACAGGAATTTGGTGTATTAAAGGGTGAAGTTATTCACATAGACAGCGACAGCACCCAAACACAAGATGGGCAAGTATATTTTAGGATACGAATACGACCCAACCAAACATATTTGACAGATAGAAAAGGTAATAGAGTAGATCTAGTGAGTGGAATGTTGGCAGAGAG
>JAITUJ010000073.1 GCA_031286385.1 Clostridiales bacterium
TAAGTCAAGCATTTGTGACCTATTTGTAAATGGAATATCCTGGAAATCGTTATTCTGTGTCAAAATAAACTACATTCATAAAATAAATTCTAACTATTATACACTATAAATATTTCAATCTCAACTGTCACACTCAATAATATTGCACACTATGCGTTTAAATTTGTAGGAATTTCCTTTGAAGTAAACTTGCAGTTTGGATAGTCCGTACAGCCGTAAAACTGTCTTCTGCCAAATCCTACTTTCCTCAATGGTTTCCCACAATCCGGACAAGGTGGCAAATCTACCTGCTCTTGTGATTCGTCTTTTAACTTTATGATGTTCTTACACTTTGGATAATTGCTACACCCCAAGAATGAACCGTATCTACCCTCTCGTTCCAACATTGCAGCTCCACACTTTTCACACATCGTATCTGTGACTTTGGGAGGTTCTTTGGCTTTTGGATTGCCATCTTGATCTATCTGCATGGCGTGCTTACAATTGGGGTAAGCTGAACAAGATAAAAACTTGCCAAACCTACCATGCTTTATGACCATCATAGAACCACACATCTCACAAGCAAAATCTGTCTGCTCGTCTGGTTCTTTTAGACTAAAACCGTCCCCCATAGCCTCGTCAAGCTTTTTTGCAAAACCACCCTCACCGTTATAAAATTCGTCAATGACACTTTGCCACTGCTTTCCTCCATCTTCAATGTCATCCAAAGACTGCTCCATAAATGCAGTGAACTCTAAATCCATGACTTCGGGGAAATACTTTATCAGCATGTCTGTGCACTTAAACCCTAGCTCGGTAGGCATCAGTACTTTGCCATCTTTTTCTACATATTTTCTAGCTATAATGGTTGCGACAGTGGGCGAGTATGTTGCCGGTCTGCCTATGCCACTTTCCTCCATTTTCTTTACCAAACTTGCTTCATTGTATCGAGCGGGCGGTTTGGTAAACTTTTGTTCATACTTGTACTCTATCCAAAGCGGTCTGTCCCCTTCTTTAAGTTCGGGCAACATGGTAGATTGGTCGTCGTCACTGTCTTCTTTTTTTTCTGCATATGCGCTGTATACAGCGGTAAAGCCATCAAACAACAGTGTGCGACCTGTCGCCCTAAAATTGTACCCACTACAATCTATATCTACCGATACGCTGTTGTACTGTGCAGGCGTCATCTGACTAGCTAGAAAACGCTCATATATCAACTTGTATAATTTATAGTTTGGCTGTGACAAATGTGCTTTTACGCTATCGGGCGTAAGTGTTATATCAATAGGTCTTATGCACTCGTGCGCATCTTGTGCACCTTTTTTACTTGCATAAAAATTGAATTTTTGTGGTGCATACTGTTCACCGTAATTCTTTATAACATAATCTTTGGTCTCTGCCTGTGCGTCCGCTGCCACTCTGGTGCTGTCTGTACGAATATAAGTCACCAAAGCAACTTTGCCCTTATCTCCTAGTTCTACACCTTCATACAGAGATTGAGCTGCTAGACTTGTCTGCTTTAATGACATGCTAAGTTTGTTTAAAGCATCCTGCTGCATTGTACTGGTGACAAAAGGTGCAGGTGGTCTTTGAGTAGTTACAGACTTTTTGACATTGGTGACCAAATACTGTTTGCTGTCAATGGCAGACAGCACTTGTTCAAGCTCATCTTTGTTTGCTATCTTAATTTTTTTGCCTTGATAGCTATGCAAGCTAGCTTTAAATTTTAGCATCACATCTGCTTGCTTTGTATCTTGCACTTGAAGTATGGAAAAAAAAGTCCAGTATTCTTCGGGCTTAAAGTCCATGATTTCTCGCTCTCTGTCCACAACGAGCCTTAAAGTTACCGATTGAACTCTGCCTGCACTTAAATTATTTTGAATCTTTCTTGACAGCATGGGAGACAGCTTGTAGCCTACTATGCGGTCCAAAACACGCCTTGCCTGTTGGGCGTCCACCAAACTTCCATCAACCGGTCTAGGAGCCAACAGCGCTGACTGTACAGCTTTTTTGGAAATCTCATTAAAGACTACACGCACGGGTGCTTTTTGATCCAGCTTCAATATATTTGCTAAATGCCAACTGATTGCCTCACCTTCTCTGTCTGGGTCAGTAGCCAACAGTACTTTTTCAGCCGCTTTTGCCTCTTTTAGCAGTTTGTCCACAATGTCTTGCTTATCTTGTAAAATCTCATATTTTGGTTCAAAGTTCTTTTTTATATTTACACCAAAGCGTTTTATAGGCAAGTCCCTGATATGACCCTTTGTAGCAAACACTTTGTATCCGCTACCTAGATATTTTTCTATTGTTTCTTTTTTACCTGCACCTTCTATTATGATAAGATTCATCAAATGACCCTCAATTTAATTTATGTGTATATGTTTATATCATTTTTAACTTACAATGTCAATCTATTTTTATGATTGTTTACTAAATTTTTATCGTATCAAAGTAATTTAATTGGCAATAGAGTATACATTTCCAGGATTTTTTACAACGATTCCTCTTATTTCCATACTTGTCAAAATTGAACTCAACTCTCTGGCTTGACAGCACAACGCTACAACCAAATCATCAAATACCGTTACGCCTTGCAACAAAAGGTCATAAATATTTTGCTCAAAAAAATCTAATTGATTCACATTTGGCTTAAAGTTTTTTTGTTTTATTTTAGCAAACCCTAAATCTAGACAGACCTCAAAGCCATCTGTAACCAATGTCGCACCCTCTTTAATAAAACTGTTTGTCCCAATAGATTGGGGAGAATTGACCGGACCTGGTATACAGTACACTGTTTTACCTTGTTCCAAACCTAAGTTGGCAGTAATTTTTGCTCCGCTAGTCAAGCCAGCCTCCACAACGACAATTCCATCAGACAAGCCTGCAACAATGCGATTGCGAGCGACAAACATAAAAGGCTTGGCTACCAAATGAGGGGCATATTCACTCAAAAGTAGTCCTCTTGTAGCAATTTCTTTTGCTAGATTTATATTGCTTGTAGGAGCAATATTGTCAAAACCGCTAGCTAATACAGCAATTGTATGACCATTGTACTCCAAAACAGCACTGTGAGCATAACTGTCTATGCCCGTAGCCAAACCACTCACTACGGTTACGCCACAGTCCACAAAATCACAGGAAATTCTTTTTGTGACAGTTTGACCATATCTAGTGCAATGTCTAGTACCGACAACGGCCACACAGTTTTTTGCTAACAGTTCCAAATTGCCTTTACAAAAAAGTAAATTTGGTGGTTCATGTATATGCTTCAATTTTTCAGGATATTTTTGATGCTCTATGGAAATTAGAATTATTCCAGAACTAGCATACAGTTCCATCTTATCTTGCAAATATTTGCAATCTCTAAACCTTGACAATAAATCAAACTTGTCACCCAAATAATTTTTAATACTACTATTTTTGTAAAAATTTTGCCAAAGCGGTAAAACTCCACCAGTGATGTCCACTAGCTTATTTTGTCTGGTAACTGACATGGATGCAAGTGACATCCAATAATAGACAATTTCTGCGTTTAACTCCATTTGTTAGATTAGTTTAACACAATTAAAAATAAATGTAAAGTTTAATTGATAAATAAGTTTAAAAAAATTAGTGAAACTGTACAGAATTACCATTGGTCTTATGTATTGGCGACAAAAATTCGCCAAATATTGTCTTAATTTGCAGGGGTAGGCAATGGGGCAGGAATTGGGGTAGGGGTAGTAGGTGCAGGTGTTGGAGTCACAGTTGATGATGGGGCTTGTGGAGCCACAGGAGGTTTTTTAACGGTTTCATCTCTGTCACGACTTGTTGCAATATTAAAAGTAGAAGCACAAGGTTCAAAATAATTATCTTGTCCCCTTCTGCTGACATTTGTTTGACTTTGCACATTGCGTTCCAAATTTATGTTACCATTTTTTACAACCTGTTGTTCATCACATATTTGTCTATTATTGTACCGATTGCCTGTGAAAAACTCTTGATTGCTATACTTTGACTTATCTCTTAATCTATCATTTTTGTTCTGTCTATTTTGTCTATCCTGTCTATCCTGATAGTTAGAACCTATATCAGAACTGCGATAGTTTTTTGCTATTTGTTCGCCACATATTTGTCTGTTATTGTATTTATTGTTTGCAACAAACTCTTGATTGTCATACTTTGACTTATATCCTGTCCTATCACTTTTATATTGTCTAT
>JAITUJ010000093.1 GCA_031286385.1 Clostridiales bacterium
TGACCATCACTAGACAATCTCATATCCCATATATCATGCAAGCAAGCTCTTTTTAAACAAAAAAACACCCACTCAAACTTGACAGTGCTACAAGTATTAACAGTGTTGTTAATGCTATACTTATTCTCTTCCCCACAATACTTTTAGACATTTATGTACCCCCCCTTATGTATTCATTATATCAAATGTTTTGTAACACTGTCAACAATTTATACCCTCCACTTACAAAATAAATCTAATTAAAATAGATATTATTCATTGTGTTTATTTTAATTAATTATATCAATATTTTAATTATTTAAGTATTATTAATATTATTTAAACAACCCACACCCTCTCACTTACCCCTATTCCTTCAACTCTATGTATCGCTTAAAAAAATCGACATTATTCTACATTATCCTGCTATATAACTTACAATGCATCGGTATTATTCTTACCATTTCTCATGATGGTTTGCAAGTTGGACAACACCATAACTGCCATAACCGCTGTCATAATATTAATCGTTATATCCAATAACATACTGTCTGGCAAAAAATTGGACAAAAACTGCATAGCTCCACTGTCCAATACCCCCAACAATATATTTACATAGCTCACCCACCACGCATCGCCAAAGTTGTATGTCATTGCAGCTTTCAAATAGTCTGTCGTGGCTACTCCTCCAATAGCCGTAGATTGTATATTAAATACTCCACTACCCAACATGTCATTGTCTTGCAGTTTACTATTCTTGGTAAGCTATAAAGTTAAGCTATACTAGTACCAAAGACAATTAGCCACATGAAAACACAAAATACCATTGTACATATGTAAAACACTGTTCCGTTAGTGTTGCTATTGGTAAAACTATTTTTTGCAAACTCATCATGTACAGTTTGCAACTTGCTCTGTGTTTGAGTGTCAAGTGACAAAGAAGCATCCGTTTTCATCACTTTTTGACACAAGACACCCAATCTATATATTAAATATACACCACTTACAAACAATACAATTGCTATGATGACAAACCAACTTTGTCCAAACATGTCAGATAAAGTATTGTCAAATTGGTCACTAAAACCCAAAAATAATGATACAATATTATTTGCAGAGTGAATCAGTATACTTGGTACAATACTGTTTGTTTTGATGGCTATATAAGCACAAACTGCGCCCAAAAAAAACTGATAAAAGGTCTGTTCTGGATTCATATGCATCAAAGCGAACGCTGACGCTGTCAGAAATATTGCTTTTATATTGGACTTACATTTGTAACCTTCCAACATGCCAAATCTAAAAACAAGTTCTTCACAAATTGGAGCAACAATACCAATTGTCAAAATTCCCAAAATAACTTCTGAAAAAGTCACAATCTGTAAATCTGACGACTTATAGCCAATGGTTTGTAAAAACATACCAAAGTAAATATTTGTAGAAATAAAAGCCACAAATGCTACTACCCAAATCAGTAAAGATAACATTACAACTTTAAAATTACAGTGTAAACGCTCCTTGATACGCAAAAGAGGCTTTGAACCACTTGACAAAACAGCTACAAAAAAAGCAACTTGCATGAGCAACATTCCCAAAAGATTAAACACTGTACTTTGCAGCGCATTTTGATTAGCTAAAATAAATGGTGCAATGATAAACTGCACAGCTACAACTAGTGCGATAGCTTTAAAGTACAAAAATGCACTTTGCCGTTGCGTATATATGTGTGAATTAGACTGTGTCAATTTCACTCCTCTCAATTCTTTACAAATAATTTTAACTTAGAGTTGATACAAACTTGACAATCTATTTTGCATAGCAACTTCTAAATGAACGTCTTGACCTTCTTTTATACCTTTTTCTTGCAATTTATTTACAACGCTACTAAAAGCCAATTCTGGATAATTATTACTTTCTGACAAATGAGATAATACAAAATTTTTTGTCCCAAAGTTAACCAAACTTTGTATTAAATCACCACAAGCATTGTTGGACAGGTGACCTTTTTTTGACAGTATTCTTTTTTTTAAAAATTCTGGATAAGAACCTTGTTGCACCAATTGTACATCATGGTTACTTTCTACAAAACACAAGTCACTGCCCTGCATTGCATCGATTGCACCTTGTGTCGCCTGACCCATGTCGGTTGCAATGCTTACTTGTTTTGTGTTGGATATAACTGCAAAACCTACACAGTGAACGTCATGTTCTACTTTAAATGGAGTTATAGTCAAATCTTTTAAATAAAAGCTGTCATCAAAAAACTCAACAATTTGACCGTCACTGTGTTTGCTCATAAAATCAGCAATAGCTTGATGACAAAAAACTGGTACACTATACTTCTTGCACAAAGCGGCAACTCCACATGTGTGGTCACTATGTACATGACTAATCAGCACACCATCTAGTTTGCTTGCATTTGTGCCAAATAATTTTAAAGATTTTTCTATAAGCAACAAGTTTACGCCTGCATCTACAATTATATTGGCTTGCTGGGATCCAATATACATACAATTGCCTTTACTTCCACTTGCTATACTGCACGCTCTCAACATAATATGGATAATTGTACCAAATTTCAAGCTACTTTGCAAGCGTTTTAACTACATTTCAAATTAGTAAATTTTACTTTGTCATTTTATCCAACAGTATTATTTTTAATAAAGTTAAATTTGTACAGTAATACAATTCTTTTTTATAATCTATCGTTACATAATTTTTATTTTAGTTTTTGCTTTTACCTTGCTTTTTCAAAGTCATTATAGATTATACGAATGGCAATCTGTGTTTATGCTTAGATAGGAGACATAAAACATACATTTAGTATGCTGTCATTTTATATTTTTTTTGAATATTAAATGCAAAAACACTTGATTTTTTAAGCAATTTTTGGTATAATTTTGTTAGTGTGATTGATTATCAACCGCAGGTACAATGTTATTGATTGTGGTGTAATTTGAAAGGAGTTTATGGCTAAAAAAGACGACAAAAAACCAAAAAGTGATTCTGTTGAAGATATCAAAAAAAAGGATAAAAAGTCTACTGACAAAGAGAGTACGGTAGACTCAACTCCTCCTAAAAATCAAGACAAGGCTGACAGTGCATCAAGTTCAAAAACTGCTACTGGACAACTACCCAAAAAACCGGAAAGAATTTCACTGTCTAGGTCAAAGTCTAATGGACAAAAACAGCAAGCACTCTCAATAGATGAAAACTCCATTGATGCTGAAAATAGCGAAAATTTAAAAGCAGTCAAAGCTTTTAAAAAAGACAAGAAAGATGCGCGCAATTATGACAACACAAAATTTGTAAAAGTTCAAGTAGAAGATGAAATGAAAAAGTCTTTTATTGCTTATGCAATGGCAGTCAATGTAAGTCGTGCAATACCTGATGTAAGAGATGGTCTAAAACCAGTGCATAGGCGTATACTCTATGCAATGAGTGAGCTAAATTTATTCTCGGATAAACAGTATCGCAAATGCGCTAGAATTGTAGGTGATGTTTTAGGTAAGTACCACCCACATGGAGATTCTGCTGTCTATCAAGCGTTGGTGCGACTTGCACAACCTTTTACTATCCGTTACCCACTCATTGACGGACACGGAAACTTTGGTAGCGTAGACGGTGATGCGCCAGCAGCACAAAGATATACAGAAGCAAAGTTGTCAAAAATAGCCGGTGAAATGTTAAAAGACATTGACCGTGAAACGGTTGATTACTATCCAAACTTTGACGACACAATGGAGCAACCTACTGTGTTGCCAGCACGCATACCAAATTTACTTGTCAATGGGTCTGATGGCATCGCAGTAGGTATGGCAACCAATATCCCCCCTCACAACTTGACAGAAGTAATTAACGGTATTTTTGCTTTAATTGATAACAGTGACATCAGTATAGATGAATTGATGCAGCATATACCAGCTCCTGACTATCCAACAGGCGGTGTGATAATGGGTCGTATGAACATTAGACACGCATACCATACAGGTCATGGAGGCGTAGTCTTGCGAGCAAAAGTGGACATTGAAGAATACGGCGCAAACAAAGATGGTCAAGGTGCAAAATTTAGAATAGTAGCGACAGAATTGCCTTTTCAAGTCAATAAAATGCAGTTAATCGCTCACATAGCAGAGCTCGTTAAAGATAAAAAAATAGAAGGTATAGCTGGTATTCACGAAGAATCTGATAGAGATGGTATGCGAGTAGTGATAGAAGTAAAGCGCGACGCACAACCACAGGTTGTCTTAAATCAGCTTTACAAGCAAAGCAACTTTCAAGTTAGCAATGGGATTACATTTTTGGCATTGGTTAATGGTGAACCTAAAATTCTAAATCTAAAAGAGATGCTCTATCATTACTTAGAGCATCAAAAAGAAGTCGTTACAAGGCGTGCAAAATATGATTTGGAGCGTGCAGAAGAGCGTAGTCATATTTTAGAAGGTTTGGTAAAAGCACTTGCAAATATAGACAGAGTTATCGCAATCATTAAGCAAAGTCGAGATAAGTTTGAAGCCGCAGAAGCTTTGACGGCAGAGTTTTATCTTTCTGATAAACAGGCAAATGCAATTTTAGAAATGCGTCTATCGCGTTTAACTAGTTTAGAAGTAGAACATCTAAACAATGAGTTTAATGAGTTGCAAATAAAAATAGCAGATTTGAAAGATATTTTAGCTACACCAAGTAGAGTGCTTGATATAATAAAAACAGAGTTGGCAGAAGTCAAAGAAAAATTTGGCGACACACGCCGCACAGTCATGGAAGTCAACTATGACGAAATTGATGTCGGTGACATGATTGATGTTGAAGACGTCGTCATTTCTTTGACTCACTTTGGCTATATAAAACGCTTACCAACTTGTGAGTATCGAACACAGCGCCGCGGTGGCAAAGGCGCTTCGTCACATAGACCCAAAGAAGAAGACTTTGTAGTAAAAATGTTTGTAGCTAGTACGCACGCTGACATTTTATTCTTTACCAATTTTGGCAAAGTGTATAGTATAAAAGGTTACGAAGTTCCAGAAGCTAGCCGTATAGCCAGAGGGCGTGCAATTGTCAATCTTTTAAACTTAGAAGAAAATGAAAAAGTGTCCGCTGTAATTCCCCTACCTACTGACAGTAAAGGCTACTTAATGATGGCTACTAAAAAAGCTTTAATCAAACGCACAAGTTTGGATCAATTTTCATCTATACGCAAAGGAGGAAAGATTGCAATCAAGCTGGTAGAGGATGACGAACTTATTTCTGTACAGTTAACGGGGGGTAGAGATGAGATATTGCTAGCGAGTAGTGAAGGTAAATGTATAAGATTTGCCGAAGATAATGTAAGGCCATTGGGTAGAGATACGCAAGGTGTACGCAGCATAAAATTAAATACCAATGACTACTGTGTAGACATGACAGTGCTACAACCAGGCTATGAAATTTTAACAATCAGTGAAAATGGATATGGGAAACGCTCAAATCCAGATGATTACCGTTTGCAATCGCGCGCTGGGAAAGGTATTAAAGCAGGAATATTCAATCAAAAAACAGGCAAACTGGTGAATTTAAAACAAATCAATCCAGAAAATGATATCATGATAATATCAGATAATGGTACATTTATACGCATTAAAGCCACCGAGGTATCTAAAATTGGCAGAGATACGCAAGGTGTACGCATGATGAAACTTAAAAAGAGTGGTAAGATAGCAAGTGTTAGTCTAGCAGAGCCTGAAGAGATAATTATTGAAGATGAAAGTATCTCAACAGAATAATTTATGAAGATAATAACAGACAATAGAAGAGCTTATTTTGAGTACCACATATTGGATACATTTCAAGCAGGTATATGTCTAAAAGGTAGTGAGGTTAAATCTGCAATGAATGGTCATATGAGTTTAAGTGATGGCTTTTGTCGAATCGAAAAAAGAGAAATTTATTTAAAAAATGCCTACATTAAGCCATATGACAAAGGTAGTCACTTTAACAGTTTGGATAGAAGAGATAGAAAGCTTTTGTTGCATCGCAGTGAAATAAATAAAATAAGCTCAAAACTTAGAGACAGTGGGATAACGATTATTCCATTAAAAGCATATTTTTTAAAAGGTAAAATAAAAATAGACATAGCAATAGTCAAAGGTAAAAAGCTCCATGATAAAAAACAATCCATAAAAGAAAGAGATATCATCAGGAGTGTTGAAAGAGAATGGAAGTGATTTGCCAGAAATTTAAAAGTCTTGTTTATAAGCAAGCTTTTTACAATAAAAATTTTATACAAAGACAATAATCAAAATCCACTATATTTGCCAATCTGCAATTATAGTGGATTTTATAATATTTAAGGAAATTATCAAACAACAAATAAAAAGCAATTACTGCCTTTGACCATCTTTTATGACTATATCAGAACCTCTAATAGCGTCATCCAAATACTGCATAGCCAATTTAACACTAGAATACACGCTCTGCAAATCATATATCTTTATGATTCCCTGCGATGATGAATGTAAATTTATGGTAAAGTATTGTTGCGTATAGATTTGATTTAAATCTATACTGTATATTATCTCACTTATGTCATGACCTATGCCATTTTCGTACAAAGAAGTTGCCGCTTGTGAAGCTATCAAAAAGTTTGAATCTTGTATTTGATAACCTCGTGTAGCGCTGTTCCCCATGTCATTCCAAAGTACTCTTATAAGCGAATTTGTATTATCAGTGGCTTGACTATACTGTGTATCACTTAAAACTCTGCCGTGATTACTGACTTGAAAGTACTTTGTACCATTGAATATCTCCAATTGTTTAACTTGCAATTCATACTGAATGTACAAAATATTCGGATATGATTTTTCTATATCAATTACTCTGACATCGTCAAATTTTTCTTCTATATTTTTAGCCAATGTAGAGAGATTAAGTGTAAACATACTCCTACCCTTTTTGATTATATCAGACTCAACAATGATTTGTTCAACCTCTTTTTCTCTGACTGCATTGTCTCCTTCCAAATAATAGGCACTGTATGGTATTACTTGTCGAACACTAAAAAAAATGTTGCCAAACACCAAAACCAATATAAAGGCAACCGTTGCACTTACAATAATAAACATTTTACGATTTGTCATAATATATATTTTAACATATATGCAATAAAATTGCAACTTTTTTGCTACAATTTTTAAAAAAAACTAGACAAATATCAAAAAGTAGTTGCTCTATTTATCAACTTTACAAGTGGTGCTAACAATATTGATACAATAACTGCATTGCTTACAATTTGAGTTGCAAAAAATGGGAAACCTGACACATATCTAAAATAAAAAGCATTCCAAAACTGGTAATCAAAAATTTTAATTACCATAAAAACTTCAATGAATGTAGAAAACAGCCCAAAAAAAATAGTAAAAATCACAGATATCAGTACAGTAAAAATAATTTTTACTTTTTCTGATTGCTTTGGCAATAAGCTTACAACTACAACTAAAAGTGGCCAATAAACTATGTATAGAAATACCCACCAAAGCCAAAATCCATAAATCACAATTTCTACACCTACAAACAGTACACTAATCAACAGTGCATCCATTCTATTTTGTGTCAAAGCAAATGTACAAAATAACAAAGTGACAACTTCTACATTGGGAATAAAACTAAATGCCCACTTTGAACTATTTAGAAGAGCCACACAAATAGCTATCGTTGCAATTCGTTTTGATTTGGATTGATTTAGTGACATAAATTTTATGTGTAATATTTAAATTATCAACTTACAAAGCTTTACATAGAAAAAATCAACTTTCTACCAAAACGCTCACAGTTACTCTGCCCTCATCTTGTTTTGTGGTAACTCTGCCCAACATTTGCCTGCTGTAAAGTCCAGCAACTTTACCATTGTATAGGTATATGCCTGTCATATTATTGTATTGGTTGCTCACTTGATTGCCTTGGTCATCAAAATACATATTTAAAGTCTTAAAAGGTGGACAATATTCTTGCAGTACAAAATCACTGTCAATATAATTGTCTATCAACTTCTGCCATTCTTTTATGCTATAATCACCGCCAGTTGCAACACCTTGTGAACCATATCTATCAGCCGGTTTTATCAACCATTTGTCTTTGTCTGCAATAATTTCATCATAATCAAATTCACCCCTAATCAACCTTAGTGTTTTTGGTATATGTTGTTCTACAAAAGCATTTTGCACATCTGATAACAGTCGCTTTGTATAGGGTAAGCGCAAAATTCTAAACAAATTTTTATCGTGTATTATTTGTGTTCTAAAATGTCCTATCAAACATATCACATTAGATTTTACAGCCGCTAAAAAATCTTTTATACTGTCCAATTTTTGCATACATTCGCTTGTAACTGCCCTTCTGTATACTGCATCTATTTTTATTCCATTTGCTGAATATAAAAATTTATTAAATTTTAAGGTAGTTATATCCTCTATTATACACTCAAAACCATGCTTTTTAAAAGTTTGTCTAAAAACTTCAAACTCTGACTTTGTACCAATATCCAAAAAATCAACGATTGCAATGGTCGGCTTTTTTGGTCTTTTTAATTTATTCGTTTGCAAATATTCAGAGTATAAACTATCAAACTCTTGCACCCAACTGTCAAACAATTCAAATCTTTTAATAGTTTTACTTTTAGCAAATTTTAACCAAGTGGAACTTTGTGCCCAAGCATTGCCAAGCTCTCTATCTTCGTTCATTGCACTAGCCCCATCTGCATTGAATTCACAAAATTTAAAATCAAGTGTTTCCTCATTCAAAAAAATGTCAATCCTTGCTATTGGTAATTTACGGGTATAGCCTGACTGTAAAAGTATCAAATCTTGTAAAATGTCGCAAAAGCCAAAAAATTTTCTAAATTCAATGTCCTCTAAATATTGACTGATGACTTTATCCAATATACTGTCTAGAACTGCAATTTTGGATTTTATCATTTCATATGCAACTTTATCAAAAAACTTTGGTGCTACTAAAAACAGTAGATTTCCCCTAGTAAAAATTGCACTGGAATTTTTAATATAACTTTTTGCAGTCACAAAATCTTTTGCAACTGCATTTGTGTCACTTTTGACACACTCTAAAAACTCTCTATTAAGCTCTACTATTTGTGATTTCATCTTTTTATCTGTCAAAATTTTTAAAATAAATAAATTGGTCGTTTTTTTGTAACATCAAATAGTGGAGATAAATAATTTAAATAAATATTATCCTCATCATTTTTCAATGCAGTTTGTGCCATTTGCCATAGCTCTTGCAAAAATATTGTAATATTTTTATTGTAAACGATAGCAGCAAAACCATCTTTTAACAACACTTCAAAAGCAAGTTCGGCATCTGTTTGATTGCAATTATCAAATAAGTTGTACAGTGTTTGCAAATTGTCAGAGTTGTACATCAAAGCTTTAATCAGTGCTACATAACCAAGTGCAAAGTTTATGGGCATGCTATCAGCAACTCTAAACTCTAAGTAATGTTTTAATCTTGTAAAAGGAAAAAAAGTACTCAATATATGAGCAATATCTTCATTTGTAGGCAATTTTTCACTAAAAATTTGTGATACAGTTTTATCCGTTTTTTGTAAAGTATTTTGACTGTCATACACAAAAAGCGGACATCTTTGCAAAACATAGTCAGCGTAACTTTCAAAACTAAAATCTCTATCAAAGCTATTTGGAACAAAACAAGAGCGTTGCCTGTCCGTATTTAGCCACACATGAGCACGCGTCATACCTGTCGCTTTTGTTGATTCAAAAATTGGAGAGTTATCAAAAAGAAAAGCAAAAATTGGCGTCAAAAAGTTTGAAACTCTGTACTTTGTTGCAAAGTCAGTTTGGTCTTTATAATCAAAAGTTACATGGGTAGCTGCCGTACCACGCATCATACATTTACCCAAATCTCCTAAATTTTGAAAATGTTCATCCATGAAGTGATAACGAACTTTTGGCAATAATGGGATATCAGCTACTTTTGCATGAGGGTGATAACCGCAGTTGAGTAACATCAATCCAAATGAATCTAATATCGGTTTGATTTCTCTACTAAATTTTGAATATTCACTTGCAATTTTACTGACAGACAAAAACTTGCCTATGCTAGTTTCAAATTGAGCACCTGGTTCCAAAGTTAAGTCAATGTTTTGTCGAGATAATCCTATCAGATACTCATTAGAAAAAACACTGTCACTGTATAAATTCTGTAATTTATACAAAATATCTTGAACGCCACAATCGCCAAAAAACGGTATAACATTACTACCATGTTTTTGCACTACAAAATGTTCAAGCTCTAATCCTAAAAAATTCTGCTGACTGCAACCACTGATGAAGTAATCTACAAACACTTTTTTTACTTCTTTGTAGTTACTACTTTCATTGATTTTCGCATCTATGATTATTCTAGACTTACTAACTGCTTCAATTTTTTTTTCGCTCGTTTTTCTAGATTTTTTCTTCTTAGAAGTTGCCAAATTCTTTGCCTCCCAATATATGAAAATGGAGATGAAATACAGTCTGACCAGCAGATTTACCTTGATTGATAATAATTCTAAAATCATCAATCTGTAAAACTTGTTTTAGTTGTGGTATAGTTTGCAAAATTTTACCCAAAACTGTGCTTTGGGTATCCGTACAATGTGCAAGAAACGCAAAGTGCTCTTTGGGGATTGCCAAAAAGTGCTTTGGTGCTTGAGGATTGATATCCTCAATGATAATAAAGTCATCACAATTATAGAGTATCTTTGATGGTATTTTGCCATTTATTATATCACAAAATATGCATGTTTGTTCATTATTTCCCATTGTTTTTTCTGCTTAAATATTATGTTGCTATATCTTAGTCTAATAAAAATAGCATTGTTATATTTTATAAAAATCATTCCCTAGTTTGTTCAAATAATTTCACACTGCAAAATATCACCTTGTATACCTAAAATCTTGACTTCTTGTAAGCTGTTTTTTGTAGCGTACTTTGACTCAACTTTGCAATAGTTCCTTGTAAATCCCTGTGGCACTCCCCCATTGTTTGTATTTTCAAAGCAAACTTGATGAGTCAAATTTATCTGACCTTGTAAAAACTTTGTCTTACTTTTTTGAACGACTTGGTTTAACTCTCCGAATCTACCATCTACAACATTACTTGGCAACGGTTTCAACTTTGCTGCTGCCGTATGTGGGCGTGAGCTATACTTAAATAGATGTGCGTCACCAAATCCAATTTGTTGGGCAAATTGCAGTGTTTCTCTGTGGTCACAGTCTTGCTCTGTTGGATAACCCACTATGATGTCTGTACTTATACAGGTGTTGTCACCAAATATTCTTCTTATCATGTCGACTTTGCTTGCAAATTGGTAAGTTGTATACTTGCGGTTCATAGCAGACAACACATTATTTGAACCACTCTGCAACGACAAATGAAAATGATTGCAGAAATTTTTATCCAACATCACTTTTAAAAGTGGTTCATCAATTACGCTACAACCAAGAGAACTCAGTCTTATTCTTGCAGTGGTATCAATTTTTGATACCAATTGAAGTAAACTTGTGCCATTGTCCTTACCAAATGCTGTAACATTTATACCTGTCAAAATTATTTCGTGTGCTTTTGTATCAGAAATCTCTGCAACGATTTCCTCAATATTGCGACTTTTACTTCTACCTCGCAAATATGGGATAATACAAAACTTGCAAAATTCATCGCAACCATCTTGTATTTTTATATACTTTCGAGCCATACGCAACGAGCTGTTGGACACTTGCACACAATCTTTTACAATTTTACTGTCTTTTAAAACGCTTTGCAAGTTATGATTTTTTAAAACAATGTCAACTATTTTCTCTTTTTGTGTAGCACCTGCTATGATTGTAGCTCCCGCAAAATTAGATTCACCAAACTTTACAGAACATCCACAAACATATATTTTTGCTGATGGATTTAAGCTGCTTGCCCGTCTACAAAATTGCCTTGACTTGCGGTCTGCTTCACAGGTAACACTACAAGTGTTTATGACATAAACTTGTGCAACTTGCATTTTATCACTAGCACTTACTCCCCTTTTGATAAATTCCTTTACCAATGTTTCACCTTCATATTGATTGGTTTTACAACCCAAAGTGTACACCACCACTTGCACATCGGCAGTGTTTTTTGCACCAGTTAAATCACAATGATAATCTGCTGATAAAGTATTTTTTGTTAAGTATTCCATTTTTTGTTTAATTCGTTTTAATATCAAATATTTAGTGTCAATGACAGCAAACTCATCACTGCAATACTGGCAGTCTCTGCGCGTAAAATTCGTTGCCCAAGTTTTATAGGGACAATATTTTTATGGTTCAGCTTTGCAATCTCCTCTACATCAAATCCGCCTTCACTGCCAACCACCACAGATATTTGCGTCGCATTTAAAAAAATATCTGTTTGCAGTTTTTCACAAATTGGAAATGTAGCTTTTTCATACGCAAACATCACTGTTTCCTGTGATGACAGTTGTTCTAAAACATGCACAAAACTACAAGGTTCATCTATTGGTACAAGCACGCTCCGTCCACATTGCTTGACAGCATTTAAAACAATTTTATTCATTCGACTGACATTGACATATTTTGCCACACTATTTTTAGAAATAAATGGGACAATCTTTGAAACACCCAATTCTATGCACTTTTGAATTGCAAACTCCATTCGGTCAGTATTTTTCAAAATACCCATGTACAAAGTGACATTTATTTTAGGCTCTGCCAATGTCTTTGATTTTTGTACTATGTCCACAACGGTATGTGATTTTTTTATTTCCACTACAACACCGTGATAATCAAAACCATCACCGCACCACACTACAACAGCATCACCAACTTTACATCTCAATACAACAGAAATGTGTTTATGTTCGTCACCTTCAATAAAAACTAGTTTACTCTCTATTTTTGGACAAAATACTCGTCTAGCACTTGACATAACTTTTAAAACTATTATACCATATTTTCAATCAAATGTAAAGCGTAAAATATAAACTGTTAAAATCTGATGTTTCATTGCCATTTAAATATGTCAACAAAATACAAAAAATCATGCGTATTTAAAATTTGATACACACTTTAAAAGTCCTTTTTAAAAATACACAATGCCCAATCATCTGCTATCTTTGTATCTATCAAATTGTACATTTTGGACTTGTAAACGGCCTTTAATTCGTCTAATCTATCCAGTATTATACCACTCACAATTAATTGTGAGTGGGCATGCATGTTTTCTTTTGCACTGTCAGCAAACTGAATCAAAGTACTTGCCGTCAAATTGGCTATGATTAAGTCATACTTTTTTTTGTCATCATGTAAAAGATTACTTGAACAAACTTGATACAGACTAGTATCAACTTGGTTTAGATTTAAGTTGTATTGAGTTACACTGGTTGACTGTGTGTCAATGTCACAAAATTTCACAAATTTTGCTCCCAAGCTCAAAGCAACTAGTCCCAATATACCACTTCCACATCCTACATCCGCAACAACAGATTTTTGTCCTAGATGGCTTTGCAACGCCTCAATGCACATTCTTGTAGTCTGATGCTGTCCCGTCCCAAATGCGGCTGCTAGCTGTAATTTGACAGTAGGCTTGTCAAACTTACTGTCGTTCCACTCAGGCACAACGACAACTTTTCCATAGTCAGCGTCCACAAAATATTTTTTGAAA
Source organism: Clostridiales bacterium (assembly GCA_031286385.1). Classification (GTDB taxonomy): domain Bacteria; phylum Bacillota; class Clostridia; order Christensenellales; family Pumilibacteraceae; genus WRGC01. The sequence continues at coordinate 13,678 of JAITUJ010000093.1, forward strand.
TCTTCTATCCAATTGTATTTAACTTCGCAAATTTCTAAATCGAATGTACCTATATCCCAAATACAATTTTCCGAAAGCTTTGCAAATTCACAGATTAAATTTTGTTGCACTCCTTTTATACATTCAAAAAAACCACTAACAACAACATCGCACTTTGTGCATTGCATTAGCAGTTTTTGATCTAAATAATCATAATCCACTTCACTACTGTCAAAGGGTTGATCTATTGAAACGCCACAAGCTCCTACATCCCACAGTATACTGGATACGATGTCAATTGTCGGCTGAGTGGTACTGACTTTAATTTGATACATACACTAGTTGCTATTTTGCGTTTTTCATATTGTCTCTTGCGTTGACAAACTGTTCTGGTTTTAGAGTGTCATTCAATTTTTTTATCAGTTCTTTTTGTTCACTGGTAAGATTTTTTGGCATTTCAACATCAACTGTAATGAGTATATCTCCTTGATTTCTGGAATATTTTATCCCTTCCCCTCTTATTCTAAAAGTTGAATTTGTCTGCGTACATTCGTTGATGGTGATAACTTTGCTTTCTTTGAGTGTAGGTACAGAAATCTTTCCGCCAGTTAGAGCTTGTGTAAAAGGTATAGACAAGCTTGCATACAAATCTAGGCCTTTTCTTTTAAAGAACTTGTGTTCCATAACTCTAATGCCTATAATCAAATTTGTTAACTGTTTACCCATTCGGTGTCCCTCACCTTGTACAGTCATAGCTTGATTATTATCGACACCAGAAGGAATAACGACACTCAACTTTACATTTTTCTTAGTAGCTTTCTCACCTTTGCAAGCGGAACAACGTTCTTTGACAATTTGACCTGTGCCTTTGCAGTTGCTGCAAGTACGCTGTTGTACAATTCTGCCAAATGGCGTATCTTGTGCTACACGCAACATACCAGACCCATTACAAGTACTGCATTTTGTCATGCCAGAACCGGGTTTTGCACCTGTACCTTTGCACAATGTACAATTTTCCAGTCTGTTTAAATTTATATCTTTTGTGACACCAAAAGCCGCTTCTTCAAAAGTCAAAGTAATCGTTGTAGTTATATCGCCATAAGGACTGTTTGATGCTGCACCATGATTGAATATATTGACGAAGTCATCAAAAAAGGAGCCTCCAAAACCACCAAATCCGCCAAAACCGCCAAATCCACTGCCGTCCATATCAGACATAGGGTTGTCGTATTCTTTACGCTTATCTGGGTCAGATAAAGTGTCGTAAGCTTCATTAATTTCTTTAAACTTTTGTGCAGCAGTTTCGTCACCAGGATTTAAATCTGGGTGATATTGCTTTGCAAGTTTTCTAAACTCTTTTTTTAAAGTTGCTTCATCGGCATCCTTAGGAACACCTAAAATTTCGTAATATGATTTAGCCATAATATTATTTTAAAAGTAGTTTCATTAGCAAAAATGTAGATGCTAAAAAGAATATTGCTTTCTGAATAAAAACTTAAAGAAAGTTAGTCAATAGAGTGATGCAGGTAGATTTTCTGCAATCAATCTATGACTAACTAAACTGTTAATAAAGAATTATTCTACTGTTGCGTCTTGTACATTTTCTGGTTGTTCATCTGTACTGCTATCAGAAGAAGAGCTGTCATTATTTTCGTAAAATTTGCTAAATACATCATTTGATACAGTTTGCAAACTTTCTGTCGCTGACTTAATAGAATCTAAATTGTCTGACTTCATCACTGCTTTTACATCAGCAATTTTTGAATCCAAACTGTCTTTGTCTTCTTGTGACACTTTCTCAGAATTTTCCTTGACAAACTTTTCAATATTAAAAACTAAGCTCTCTGCGTTATTTTGAGCTTCTACAAGGTCTTTTCGTGCATTGTCCTCGTCAGCATATTTTTCTGCATCTTTGACCGCCTGTTTTATCTGTTGTTCTGTCAAGTTGCTAGATGCTGTAATCGTAACTTTTTGCTCTTTGCCTGTACCCTGATCTTTTGCAAAGACATTGACAATTCCGTTGGCATCAATGTCAAATGTAACTTCTATCTTTGGAGTCCCTCGTGGTGCAGGCGGGATACCCGTCAATTCAAATCTAGCCAGCGTCTTGTTGTGAGCTGCAATATCTCTTTCACCCTGCAACACATGTATGTCCACTGATGGCTGATTGTCTGCTGCTGTGCTAAAAACTTGTGATTTTTTAGCGGGAATTGTAGTGTTTCTATTGATAAGTTTTGTAAAAATTCCACCGACAGTTTCTATTCCCAAAGAGAGTGGGGTTACGTCCAGCAAAAGTACATCTTTTACATCGCCTCCCAATACACCGCCCTGAATAGCAGCGCCAATCGCTACACACTCGTCAGGATTGATACCTTTAAAAGGCTCTTTACCAGTCAACTTTTTTACAGCTTCTATAACGGCTGGAATACGGGTAGAACCACCTACCAACAACACTTTTTCTATGTCATCTTTTGTCAAACCAGCATCTTTAAGTGCAAGTTCGGTAGCTTTTGTAGTCTTTTCTATCAACTTATTGCTTAGAGTTTCAAATTTACTTCTCTGTATTTCATACTCTAAATGCAAAGGTCCTGAACTACCTTGAGAAATGAAAGGTAAACTTATGGTAGTTTTTTGCAAAGTAGACAATTCTATCTTAGCTTTTTCTGCAGTTTCTTTCAATCTTTGCATTGCTGTCTTGTCTTTTGACAAATCAATTCCATTGTCCGCTTTAAATTGTTCTATCAACCAGTTTATAATTACATTATCAAAGTCATCACCACCTAGTCTATTGTCACCAGCGGTTGCCAAAACTTCAAATACACCATCACCGATTTCCAAAATGGATATATCAAATGTACCACCACCTAAATCGTATACAAGTATCTTCTGATTGTTATTTTGTCCTTTGTTTAGACCGTATGCCAAAGCTGCCGCTGTCGGCTCATTGATGATACGCAAAACCTCTAAACCAGCAATCTTGCCAGCATCTTTTGTAGCTTGCCTTTGGCTATCACTAAAATATGCAGGAACTGTTATTACCGCTTGTGTGACTTTGCTCCCTAAATAACTCTCTGCATCTGCTTTAAGTTTGGACAATATCATACCGGATATTTCTTGCGGTGTGTACTCTTTGCCATCAATCTTAACTTTTCGATTGGTACCCATATCAGTTTTGATAGATATTATGGTCTTTTCCGGGTTTGCAACAGCTTGCCTTTTTGCAACCTGACCAACCAAACGCTCTCCACTCTTGTTAAACCCTACCACACTAGGCGTAGTCCTTGCCCCCTCAGAATTTGCAATAACTACTGGCTCGCCCCCTTCCAAGATAGCGACACAAGAGTTGGTTGTTCCCAAGTCAATGCCAATTATTTTACTCATATTGTACTCCTAAAAATTTTTATTATATTTATATTTAGTTATTAGAAAAAATCTAATTTACTTTTTATAGCTTCCCACTTTAACAGATGTATGCCTCACTATCTTTTCATCAAGTTTATAACCTTTTTGCAAAACTTCTAACACTATCTCATCAAGTTTCATATTGTCTACCACTTCGTTCACCAAAGCGTTGTGAAAACTTGGATTGAAGTGATCACCTGGTGTACACGGAATTTCCGTTATACCCATTGATGCGAATACGCTCTCAAACTTGCGTGCAATCATAGAAACTCCCTCTTTTATCTTTTCATCTTTTATCAATGTAATTGCACTGTACACAGCATCCGCTATGGGCACTACCTTTGTTATAGCCGATATCGTACCTTCTGACAGCTTACTGTTCATAGCTTCTTCACTGCGTTGACGGTGATTTTTAAAATCATTTCGTTCTGTTTCTAAAAGATTTTGCTTTTCATCATGCTTTTTTGAAAGCTCATCAACAAGCAATTTGTGCCTACCCAACTCATCTTGCAGTTCTTCAATCTTGCCTTGGTACTCCATAGATTTTTGATTTTCTATATCCAAATTTGATTTTAAAACTTCATGATTATTGGCTAACGCTCTGTATTGCTCATTCAAAGATTGTAGTTGTTGATACAAACTTTCATAGCTCATTTGATTTTGCTGTTGTTGATTGTACTGGTCATTTGAATTGTTGTTGTACATTACTGCTCCTTAAAAGTATTGTAGAATAAAAAATTTTATTAAATCTTCTACAAAAGTTTTTTTAATCAACGGTTTAAAGTTTTCCCTATATAGTCGAGTAAAGAAATTATCTTTGGATAGTCCATTCGCATAGGACCGATTACACCGGCATTGCCTATATTCTTGCCTCCTATTGTATAGGTAGCTGTCACAATTGCACACTCCGGCATATTGTCTTTAAGTTGAATATCTTGTCCAATTTTTATACTAACACTCATTTGACCATTGTTTTTTAAGACGGGTATAAGTTCTTTTTTTGACTCCAATATTGACAACATAGCTTTTGCTTTTTCTATGTTGGAGAATTCTGGTTGTTCCAAAATCTTGCTACTTCCCTCAAAAACCAAATCACTCGTTTCACTTTGCAAAGCATACTTTTTTAAAACTTCTAGCACACTGTCAAAAAAATTTTTAAAGTTTTCTTTTACCTCTGCAACAAATTTTTGCGTATCAGCAATTTCTGCAATTGTGTGACCCTGAAAAATACTACTTACAAACTGACTGGCATTTAGCAGCTCAAAGTCATTGATATCACTGGATATGTCCATTGTTGCATTGTCCAACATCCCTCCATCTGTCATCACAATTACAAGACACTTTGTATTTTCCAATTTAACAAACTTAATCGTCTTAACCATCAAGTCACTTTTCTTTTGTGCATACGCAACACTGGTAAGATTGGTAATTTGACTGATAATTTGAGCAGTACTCTTCAATAAGTGTTCTATCTCAAAAATTTTGTTGTCAAAGTAACGATTGACAATTTTCAACTCATCTGTACTCAAACTGTGCTTAGGCATCAATTTTTGCACGTAAAGTCTATATGCATCCGCTGTCGGAATGCGCCCTGCAGACGTATGAGGCTGAGTCAAATAACCCATTTCTTCAAGCGAAGCAAGCTCATTCCTTATTGTAGCACTGCTGACACTAGGCAAATGTTTGTCTCTTATCTCTTGACTACTTATTGGCTCACAACTGCTGATATAACTGTTTATGACAGCAGATAGTATTTTTTCTTTACGAATAGATAGTGCCATTTTCATTTTTTAGCAGTCATCTGTATCAACTACTAGCAATAGTATAACACGAGTGCTAAAAAAAGTCAAGTGTTTTAGAAAAATCTTTTGCAAAAAAAACAAATTAACAGACAACAATAGCTGTTAATTTGAAACTTTATCTACGTCAATCAACAAGCACCACTTTATGCCCTACTGTATCACAAGATGTCAGGTAAAATTGTGTGTTATTTATTGTTACAATGGCAGGTGTTGTAATTGCTTTACCGTGCAAATGACCATATATAACCTTTGATACTCCATATTGATTGTACAAATCAGTAAAGGGCGTTGCTTTTATCAAAGAGTTGAATGGAGGGTAGTGTGCCATTGCGATGACAAATTGTCCAACTTGCCTTTTACTTTGCATATTTTGCAGTGACAGCTTCAATCTTTCTACTTCCCTATTGTATATTTTTTTGTCATGTGCACCTTGATGTCTCTCTGGAACTGTCCACCCTCTCGTACCACATATCAAGTAGTTGCCAATCATCACACTGTCATTTTGTAAAGCGTACATTTTTGATGGCAAACTCTGTCTAAGTGTTGTAATAGACTTCCACCAATAGTCGTGATTGCCCCGAATCAAAACTTTATGTCCTGGCAAATCAGCTAAGAAATTGATGTCAGGCATTGCATTTTGCAAGTCAATAGCCCAGCTTAAATCGCCGCCCAACAACACAATGTCATCATCACACACTGTTTGCAACCATGATTGAACGATACGGTTAATGTGATTGTCCCAGCCTTTAAAGATATCCATGGGCTTGTTTACAGCACTTGACATATGCAAATCACTTATAGCATAAACACTCATATGGACATTATAACATGTTGTTTACCAAATAGCAACACCAAATGAGTAATTTTGTTAAAATCTTTCTGTCAATCTTACAATCAAGTTTGCAACCATTGTCAGCATTTGTTTTTCTGTATCTTCTATTGGTTTATCGTTGATTGCCATCAATACACCATAAGAATCCATACCTATAACTGGTTGCAATAAAATTTCCAGTCCATACTCATCTTTGTCTGTCACAACTTTTTTTGTAGCAATAGACGAAACTGCTCGTTGATTGATTACCTTGTCCATATACTTGTCTTTATGTGGACCGGCGCCTACACGCCAACGCAAACCATCACTAGCCAGTATTGCAAAAGGTGCAAGTATACTGTCTATAACAATGGAGGCGTTGTTTATGTACTCCGACTCCAAGCCAATTTTTTTCAGCATAATTTCGCCTTTTTCTGTTGCTAAAATTTCCATAGGGTCACCTATGTTAATTCGGTGCATTTTGCGATACTCCATTGGTATTACAATTCTACCAAGTTCGTCTATCCTACGAACTATACCTGTGTTCTTCATAAAAACATAACTCCTTATTATTTTCAAAAAAATCAATTTGACTATTCAACTTGTATATGCTATTATATAACAAATAGTATATTTTGTCAAGTATTTTTACACAACATTTACAATTTAGCCATAATTTGTTTGATGTCAATATATGGATATTAACCAAAGTTTGCCAGTTTTGGTTTATTGTGCACAAATATAGTATACTAAACTACCATCATTGTTATTACTAATATGGATATATTTAGTATGTGATTTGAAACAATAATTTTATGTAATAAAATACCAATGAGTTGAGTTGTAGTAATTTTATTATAACCAACGAATTTTAGAGTAACCATAATAAATGGACAGTCATTTACACTTGCAATCTTTGTTTTTTTGTCTGTACATACTCAAAATACATGCTATAATAAATACAATACCCACTACACCAATGGCTGGATAAAATATAGTCACAATATTTTTAAATCCCAAACCGGATATAGCAAATGCTACACACAAGGCAGATAATCCAGTCAAAAATCTGCTTTTTGTAAACTTAAAAAACTCTACTATATTATAAATTGCTATGATTAACGAAGTAAAAATACAGCTTACCAAAGTACAGTTAATGACAATGTTTGCAAAATAGTTATACTGTTTTGCAATTATCAAAATGGGCATTGAAGAGTTAAACGCTTGGGGATTCCCGTTTAATGCAAGCACTAACAAAGTCAACAGTATTCCAAAAATCATACTGGCAATACTAGCAGAAGTTATAGTCTGTCTTTTTGATAAATTCATCTTAAACAGAGCATTGGAAGCCAAATACATATTTAAGCCAACATATACAATACTTTGACTTATGTGTGATATGGCAAAGTTTAAACTAAAATCAAATCGCTTAATTGCAAAAATTGGTACAACAGTCAATGAAATAATCACAAAAGGAACAAGTATAGTATTTATCCTAATTAATCCTTCTATACCCAATTTTGCTATTAGAACACCCAAAAATCCAATAGCCAAACTGGCTATGTGCACACTCCCCCACGCCGTTTGTAATTTGACATTAGAGAAAGCTGCAAAAGCTGACAACATTGCTGCAAAAATTACAAAACTGTTTATCAATGAAAACACATCAGCGACACAACCAAACTTACCAAATAAAGCTTGATTATAGTTCAAATTACCGCATTTGTGTACATTGCGTGAGATTGATAAAAATAACAAGCTAATAAAAAAAATTAGAATAATACATATAGGAATTATCCAAAAAGGCAACTTACCTTGCATGCCAAAAATAGCAACAATTTCTCTACCACTGGCAAATCCCACACCGACAATCGAACTTACAATCAACATGGCCACACTTAAACTTTTCATATTTAAATGTATGATTGTATTTTAAAATATAGACAAGTTACTTTAAAAGCAAAAATTATTAAACTTGGTTAAATATACACAGCATGCAGTGTTGTACTGCCCAATCCAAAGAAAACTTGCCTGCTCTAAAATCTTGATCCATCTGCCAAAAAATTGACAAAATTTTTCTCAATTGTCTAGCACTAAACAATGTAGCTTGACGCTTTAATGCTGCAACTGCATAATCTTTCAACCCCAAATGTAAACGGATGTTTGCATCATTTTGACCCAAAACTACACATGCTAGGCGCCTAAAATGGGCGTACAGCAATCCTAACAGTGCAACGGGTTCTTCACCATTTATTAAACAATACTGCAAAATTTGCATTGCCCTATCCCTGTCTTTTTGAGCGACAGCTTGACTCAATTCAAAAATTTTAAAGTTCACATCAGGCCTGACAAGCAAAGACACATCTTCTTGCGTTATTGTTTCATCTTTTTTAAAAGCGGATAATTTGTCTAATTCTAAGCTTATGCGTTGTAAACTATTATCACAATAATCTATTAAAATCTTTGCAGTGTCTAGTTCAATTTTGCAATTTGATTGGATACATTGGCGCTGCACCCATGCAATTAGCTTATCAGTATCCAATTTATTGCAATCAATCTCAATACATTTCAAAATGACATCACTGCTAACATCACAGTCAACAAGTAAAAGTATTGTAGTCTTGTTTGGTTTTGATAAGTAATCCAAAAATATATTTAACTCTATGTCTTTATCTTTAAGATTTTTTTTAGATGTAACCTTTGTACTTGTACTCTTTGCTCTGGACTTTAATGTCATATTTTTTGCTATTACCAATTTAAAATCACTGCCAAAAGGCATGCCATTGCATTCATCAATTAGTTGAGCGACAGTCGGAGAGTGCAACCTAACTAAATTTATATCAGGTAAAGTTACTTTTAAAAAAAACTGCTGAATAGCATTTTGCAAAAGATATGCATCATCACCAAATAAGAAATAGCAATTGTCAACAGTGTTAGTCAAATATTTTTTTAAATCCAAAAATCTCATAATCTTAAATATTGTAAACTCTATAAATGATATTATATCCAAATATATAACTATTGTCAACTTGCTATTTAAATACAAAATTTTTGAGAATAATTTTTTACACAACATTTTTAATTATATTACTTATATCCACAATAATCTCCAAAAATAAATCTCTTAATCAAACTAAGATGGCTTAATTTGATTAAGAGATTTTATATAAGACTACTTAAATTGATATTTAAATCATTTTAAAATTGTCTCAATTCTTAAATTTAGTTACAACAGGCTTTTCTGTATACTTAAAGAGTTTCACAATATTTTTGTGATGTGCCAAAAAAGTAATCATGAATAGACAAAAAATCAAAATGGGAACAACAGTACTACCCCAGTACAGTCTCTGAAAAAAAGCTTCATAAGTCATAGGTAATCCTATAACGATAAAGCTTGTGATAGAGCCTACATTTGTTATCCATATAAATAACAATCCCACTAAAAAAGCGACAATAGTAGCCAATGGATTGGCTACGAGCAAGATGCCAATCGTTGTGGCAATGCCTTTGCCTCCTTTAAACTTATAAAAAATGGGGAATATATGTCCAATACAGACAGCTATACCAGCGGTATATAGTCCCAATTTATCAGAGTTGTCAAATCCCAAGAAACCAACTTTTAAAGTATAATCAAAGCCAACTTGTCCACCGATTACCCACCAACCAAATAGACAAGCCAAAACACTTTTGATGATATCTAAAAAAAGCGTAAGCCAGCCCCACTTTTTACCCAAAGTGCGGGTAATGTTCATTGTGCCAGGATTACCACTGCCTGACGCACGCAAGTCTACTTTTTTTAGCTTTGCTATTAGCAATGCATTGCTAATATTGCCAATAGTGTATGACACAAGTATCACTAATGCAAAATAAGCAAAATTAAGCAAAATTTCTACTCCTCTTTTTTTGAATTATTAAAGTATAACTTTAAGGGCACGCCTTTAAAGTCTACCGATTTTCGTATACAGTTTTCTAAATACCTTTTATAAGTGTTGTGAACAAGTGTGCTGTCATTGCAAAATACTACAAATTTTGGTGGAAAACTCTGGGCTTGTGTTGCATAAAATATTTTCACTCTTTTGCCATGAGGTGCGTATGGCTGATTTGCTGCAACGGCTTGTCCTACAATTTCATTTAATAAACTAGTAGAAATTCTACGATTTGCGTTATCCATCACACTGTCTACTCTATCCAAAAGCTTGTCCACTCTCTGACCTGTTTTGGCCGAAACATACAAAGTCACAAAGTAGTGCATAAAAGCTAATTTTGATTGTAACCGTTCATTGTAAATTTTCATTGTGTTGTTGTCTTTATCCAACATATCCCACTTGTTGATAACAATGATGCTTGGCTTACCCTCTTGGTGTACCAGCCCACAAATGCGCACCGTTTGTTCGCAAAAATCCTCGCTGGCATCGGCAACTACCAATACAATATCTGCACGCCGAATAGACTCAATTGCACGCAATGCACCATAAGCTTCTACAGTATCTTGTTGTATACTACGCTGTCGTCTCAACCCTGCCGTATCAATGAGCAAATACAATTTTTTATCTTTTTCAAATGGAGTGTCCACAGCATCTCTGGTAGTCCCTGCCATTTGACTTACGATAACTCTGTCATATCCTAAAATTCTATTTACTATACTTGATTTACCCACATTAGGCTTACCTACAACGGCTATTTTTGTAAACTGTGATAAATCCGCTTGACTTTTTACAAAAAATTTTACAATCTCATCTAATAAGTCGCCCAACCCCAAAGCTTGTTCACAACTTATCGCATGTGGAGTCCCCAACCCTAGCTTAAAGTAATCATATAAAAAATCAACAGAGTTGATATTGTCAACTTTGTTGACTGCCAACACAACAGATTTACCAGATTTTTTTAAAAAGTTTGCCACATCTTGATCAGCTTGCTGTAAGCTTGCCTTGCCATCTACAACAAGCACCACTACATCAGCCAAATCTACGGCAAGTTGTGCTTGTTTTAGCATCGTTTTCCACATCTCATCTTTGCTTTTTATATCTAAACCGCCAGTATCAACAATCCTAAAATTGAAACCACACCATTCAGCATCTGCATAAATTCTGTCCCTTGTCACACCAGGTTCATCTTTGACAATACTTATCCTACGCCCTGCTATCCTGTTAAAAAAACTAGACTTTCCAACATTGGGACGCCCTACAATTGCAACTAGTGGTAAATGACTATTCATAAAAACATTTTAACACAATTGCTTAAAAATGTCAATCAAAGCACCTCCATCTACTGGACAGACCGTCAACTCTTTACCCAGAGCATCACCTACTTGAGACAGCGTTAAGTCGTCCAAAAAAATATTGTCAAATTCTTTTAGCATGGTTTTAGGAATGATTACTTTATCTTGATTGGTCAAATCCAAGTCTTTGCAAGCAGAAATGATGTCCCCTCCCGTCACCAATCCAGAGCAGGAAACATCACCACCAAAAAACAAACTTTTTGCGACTACAACTTTGACATTAGCTCCCAAAGCATTGCATTTTTTTGCTATACCTTGCATCAAGTCACCTGCCAGTGTACCAGTAATGATAGTGTAATCACCACTCAGTTTCTGAATGCCATTTAAATGTTCATCAAACTGATGGTCAAATTGCTTTACAATGCCTACACCATTGGAAACTTGCTCAAACTCTCCATAGCTATCATAATCAGGCAGTTTTCTATTTGCTCTAAAATAGAACTCATCACTGCAATATACAGTTACTCCATTTTTTTGTAGGCGTTCAATGTCGTCTATCACCTTGTTGGCTATTTCACAATTTACAGAGACTAAATCATTCTTGCTGTATTTTGTCAATCCTACTGGCACAATAGCTGTACTCTTCACTACTTTGGCAAGTTCGCAAATAGTCTTAATATAGTCATCGTTTATCGTTGGACAGTACACTATCTGTGCATGTATTGTTATGCCATGTGCATAGAACAATTCCAAAATTGGCATGATTGGCTTTACTTTTTTATTGCCTAATAGCATGCTTCGAACTTCATTATCCGTACTATGAACGCTCACATATAGAGGAGATAATCCATAAGTGAGTATGCGCGTAATATCCGCATCTTTTAAATTTGTCAGTGTAACAAAGCTGCCACTCAACATAGACATACGGTAGTCATCGTCTTTTATGTAGAGTGACTTTCTCAAATTTGGTGGGTTTTGGTCAATAAAACAAAATTTGCATTTGTTGTGACATTGCTTAATAGAAAAATTGTCATCAAATTCTAAGCCCAAATCTTCATCACATTCTTTTTCTATTTCAAAGTCTACCACTTCATCACCTACGCTTATGGTCATGACAAAGTGCTCTTGCGCATTAAAGTACTGATAGTCAATAAAATCGGCATTATCCTTACCATTAAATCCCAAAAGTACATATCCTGGCTGCAATCCCAATTCTTCACCCACACTGTCACAGTTGACTGCTACAATTTTCATATATAAATTATAGCAGTTCACTCAATAATAGTCAAACATTATATTGCATTCCCATTGTAATTTAATGTAGGAAATTACAAAATTGTCAACTTTCCATTATATCCATGAACAACTGTTCTAGATTTCTATCTTGTGATTTAATATCTTTTTCAATGTCATAAATGCCCTTTAACTCACCTGATTTCAAAATGCCCACTCTGTCACAGAGATTTTCTACTACATCTAAAACATGGCTACTAAAAAAGACTGTATTCCCTAACTTTGCATGTGTTTTCATGCACTCTTTTAGCTCATAGCAAGACTGAGGATCAAGTCCGGTCATGGGCTCATCAAGTATCCACAACTTTGGACGATGCAAAAGAGTGGCTATTACACAAATTTTTTGTTTCATACCGTGTGAATAACTTTTAATCTGGCGGTCATACGCATATTCTAGCTTAAATAATTCCAGAAATTTTTTAGCTCGCTGTTCTCTATCTTGCATAGATACGCCGTATATGTTGGCAATGTGATTGACATACTCTCGCCCTGTCAACCTTTCAAACACCGCATGGTTGTCCGGGACATATCCCATTTCTTGTTTTGCTGACATAGCATTTTTTTTGATGTCTTGTCCATTCACTTGGATTGTACCTTTTTGAAAGGGCAAAATACCTACCACACTTTTAATCGTGGTAGATTTACCTGCTCCGTTGTTACCCAAGAATCCAAAAATTTCTCCCGGACGCAACTCAAAACTGACATCTTTTACGACATAACTTTTTGTATTGCCATAAGATTTTGATAAGTTTGTAATTTTTAACATAACTTTAACCCTAATTGATTCGTTTATATAATATTTTTAATCTACGCAACAAATTTTGAATTGATTAAATACCCTTCCACTCCACTGTATAAAGCAATTAAATCCATAACCCTAGAATAAAACAAATACTTGTCTTTTATATTTGTACCCGTCACCAGTGAGTTTAATGTATTGCTAGGCAAATCAAAATTAAAAGTAGTAAATGCAAGGTGAGGCTTTTCATCAAATGTTGAGAAAAAAACTAAATTGAACTCATTTAATTTGTTACTGTTGTCATTGTATGAAATATTTTCCATCACTTGTTCTCTGACTTGCAGGTAATTTTCCACAGTGTTGGGTACTGCTACTTCCACTAACTTTGGCATCATCGTATTGATTGGATTTCCAGAAGCCAATCTGCTTGTGTGCCAAGTTTCTGCATGAATATTGGCAAACATATTGCCTCCTAACAGTGTTATTGTCTGTATATTTGGTTCACTTCCATCAAAGCTAGTGCCTGGTGACCACCACTTGCTACCTCCTCTCTCAAAGTATACACTGTGTCCTCCTGACACGCCAAAATAATTGTCTTTGAGATTGAATATAGTACCCTTTATTCTAAAATCACTGGCAAAATTGTCCTCAAACCAACTGTTATCAATGGTAGCATCATTGATAAATCTCAATACAGCGGCATGACCAGAATTGGTTATCTTTACATTGTTCATTGCAAAGGATGATAGAAAATTGGCAACAATAGAGGAGATATAGGTCCCATTAAACACACCCTCATTTTGAGAACCAGACACTTCAATCAAACCACCATCTTCTGCTTTATCTGTTGGTTGATGAGGTAAGTTTGTAGTTTTGTTGATGTACCCCACATTACCATAGATTTCAAAGTCATTGATCACTACATCCCCAATAAATGGACCTTGATAGGTATTCCCATTACCCGTGCCATCCAAAGACAATTGAGTTACCTCTTTACCTCCATCAAACACAATGAGTGCAGAGTACCAAAAAGTATTGTTGTCCGCATCATTTATGAGTCCGTATCCTGATGACTTTGGAGTCATATAGGACATTTTACTAAAATCAAGTTTATAGCCATTGCCATTTATGATTTTGCTTTGGTTGCGCACAAAAATGCGGTTTTCCAAATACTGTTTCAACATGGTCTGGTCATCACTTTTTGCAATGCTCAATTCTAGATTACTCAACAAGTTGACGGTATCTATTGTTTCATCTTCCAAAGCTGATTTAAAGTTTTGGTAATCATAAACATTGTTTCCTAAATTCAAGTCCAACTCAAATTTAGCCGTCGCTTCCAATACGCTTCCTGTATTGGAAGAAACATTGATAATAGTACGACCTTTTGCATTTTTATCAAAGATAATTTTTTTGTTGCTTGCATCATATTCTCCAACTTGACTTTGACCATTTTCCACTGTGACTGCAAAATCCAAATGCGGTCTCGTTCCTGGTATATTTACAAAACTGAAATCAAAAGGCAAGTCAAAATCATGTCCCCAACCAAACTGTGTCTTTGCTTTTTGTTGCCAAGACTGCAACTGCGATGATAAAACTATGCTTTGAGGAGGAACAAGTACATGCACATCTACTTGCGTTACAAATGTGGCGTAAGCTATTCTGACTTTTGCAAGTCCATGACCCAATGGAATAAAATTGCCTGCACTGTCCAAAAGTAAATTCTCTTGCCCCTCAACTATGGTCACCGAAATATCTGATTTTGGAACATAGTAACCATCACCGTCTAATAGCATCACCCCCAAGTCTTTGCGTTGAGGGTCATTAATATCCAAAGTGTCCGTCTGCAAAGAAAAATAGTACTGCATATCTTTTACCACAGTCAGTTTAAGTGTCCTGTAAGCGTTGTCACCTTTTGTAGCGTAAACTTCAAATTGATCCCCAATTTTTGCACCTTTGTCAATGATAAGGATATCACCTACAAACTTTGCATTTTGATAGTTTTTGACAAAAAATTCAGCATCAGACAAAATAGTATTTGCCAATTTAGCAGACAGCTTGACTTGTTCCCCAGGCAACACTTGCGTCCTATCATATGGAAGAGAAACAGTGATGTCATTGATAACTGCAAATTCTATTAAGTTGCTTTCGATTTGTCCATTTATGACAGCTTTGACCTTGAATGTTTGGTTTATTGCACTTTCTTTAAACGCAATGACAAAATCACTGACACGAACAACAAACTGTTCTCCTTGCAAAAATTGTAGCTCAACTGATGAAACACTTGCATCAATTGGGTCGAGCTGCAAGTCAAAAGTGACATTTGTGCCAAAATCCACTTCAAAATCACCGTTGTATTGTTTGATTTCAGGAGCGGATAATTTTACTGATTGTAAAGGAATGCCCACTATTGTTATCAATTTTTGTTGATACTGATAGTTTGAAAGCGTTGCAAAGACACTCAATTGTTCACCTACAATGGCATCTGCATTTACAGTCAGCAAACCTGTATCTTGGTCAATCGTTGCATTTTTTGTATCAGACAAGTAAAACTGTGCATTGGTGGCTGGGACATCATTGATGATAGCATTAAACTGCAATTGTCTGTTTGGCATGACAGTGTCCACAAAATCTGTTGCGTACACTTTTACTATATTTTCTTGACTTTGCTTTTTGTTTCCCAAAATCAAAGCAATAGGCAACACACTCAATGCAAATAGTATTGCAACGGTAAACCCAATACTTTTTATGATGTTTTTTTCATTCATTTAACTTTACCTCACCTCAAATTTTTATACTCTTCTCATTACATTTAAATACAATAAATAAAGATTGTCGTCGCTACCCAAATACTCCGCCTTTAACTCCACAACTTGCATAGTGA
This sequence comes from Clostridiales bacterium, assembly GCA_031286385.1. Taxonomy (GTDB): domain Bacteria; phylum Bacillota; class Clostridia; order Christensenellales; family Pumilibacteraceae; genus WRGC01. Next base: position 29,803 of record JAITUJ010000093.1, read on the forward strand.
GGGCTATGGTCAAAATATTACTCTCTATACTTGCAGGACCAGAAATAATTGTGAACTTAACTTCTTGGTTAGAGTTTTGTATGGATGCGTCAATTTCCGTTTTCAACTCAAACTTTTCAGTGTCAATCATTAAAACATCGGCTTGTACATCAAAACCCCAATTGATAGGATTGTGTAAAACCTCCACATGTATGGTGGTAAATACATCGTAATTTATCGTTGACCTAATGACAATTTGCACTACACCTTGTTTTTTTGCTATGATGCGATTGTATTGCATGTCTGCTATGGATTTGTCACTTGACTCATATTGAATCCCCACTTGAACAGTATTGAGAGGCAAAAATGTAGGGGTTTTTATATCAAATTGATTGCCTGTTTTAAGCACAATATTTTTATCAGACTCATCAACTAAAATTTCTCTTACCGGACCTCTATTGTCAATGGCTACATTTACACTGGCTGACTTTTTACCATCCATTGTGGAAACTACAATTTTTGACATACCAGAAAGTGATTTTGCCCATACAATTCCATCTCTGTCCACGGAAACATCTTCACTGCTAGAACTAAATTGTAACTCTCTATTGCTTGCATTGGCTGGCAAGACTTTAACAGAAAGTTGCATTGACTGATTCGTTTCTAAATTAAATGTAAACCCAGTCACATTGATTTCATTCCCATTAAAATCTACAAACACAACTCTCTCTACTGGTATATCCATTGTCTTTAAAAAGACTTGCCCAATGACACCAATCAACACGACCAAAAAAAACGGCATGGCTATCAAAACTACTGTAACAAATTTTTTCAAACTACACCTCCAATTTTTCTATTCTCTTGATAGAATTTACAAGCCAAATGATAGACAAAGCACAGTAGACAATCACAATAGACCAAACAACTATCCAAGCAACACTTATGTTTTGTTTGTTTGCAAAAATCATATAAACAACTCCCAAAGCAATGCTTAAAGCAAAACCACACGCGATTGCAATGCCCGTATTTTTACTCAATCTGTTCAACTCATTGCTGTCAACCCAAACTAAACTAGGCTTGTTTAAATCAAGACCAATATTAAAACAACAGTTCCCCACTGCAAATAAGAACATTATAATGCCAATTATCACAAATTCCAAAACATATTGGCTGTGTGATACAATGCAAGCGACAGTCGTAACCATCACTGCAATAAATACTAAGGACAAGTTGAAACAAAGCTTGGATAGTATGGTAGTACTATATTGAACAGGCAAAGTTTTCATGCAATAAAAATTGCACCCTTCCAAACTGATGGTGTTTGCCGCATAGATATTGGACAGAGAGATGAATATGCACCCGCTCAACAAAAGACCACCCGGTATCATATTGGTACCAATTGCGTTGACCGTCATTGAATACATCATTTGGGAAAACAAAACCACAAAAAAAGGCATCAAAAGAATAAATAAAAAATACGACAGTATGTTGTTTGAATTTCTAAAATTAGTCTTGTATTCTTTTATAACTAGGCTTGTAAACTGCGAATTTTTACTATACTTACCCCTACTATATTTTATGCTATTTTCCGTGCTCATGTTGATGGCCAACTTAAAGTAGTATGGTTTGACAATCGCGACCAAAATACTACACATTAAAAAAATGCTCAGTACAATAAAAGGCAGACCTTGATAAAAAAACTTCCAGCTATTTAGCTGAATGATGATACTTTTAAAACCATGTAAAGAGTTTGCAGCCCTGTTTATTTTATTGTTTACATTGAACATTACAACACCGATATTGTTGCTAAAATCAAAAGTGTCCGACAAGCTGTTTACTAAAATAAAGTACATAAAGCAAACTGTGCACAACAACAAAAGCACTATTATGGTCTTTGCTACAATTTTGTCCTTAAACAAATTATATAAGGCAATAATAGGCAAACTGACAATTCCGCTCAACAGAACAGTCAAAATTGGCATTAAAACCAAAAATACGATACAAGAAATAAAATAAACCCAAGATATAGAATCTGTCAAAATAGAACTGTCACCCAAAAAATTTGCAACGCCAAACCATACAAATATTGGAAAAGTCAATATAAAGTTTATCAAAAATTCTTTAACAAAAAAAGTAATTATTCTGGACAAAAAAATATCATTTTGACTAGCTGGCAACGACATGTACAGTTCGTTTTCTTTTGAAAAATAAAAACCCGTAATGATTGCACTCAGGCTATGAAAAAACAGAATGACAAAAAACATACTCATAACGACGGTTAAGAGTGAAAATGACACTTCCAATAATGGAATTTTGTTGACAAGGTATACCAATAAAATTCCCATAGTGGATAAAAAAACGAACAACGCTAGCATCTTTACAGTAAAAATTATTTTATTTGTACTTTTAAACAGACGAATTCTGTCATTCAACTGTAAAGCTACTAGACCACTTATTTTGCTAAAATAGGACATCTTAATTGTCATTATATAGTTTATTTTTCTCAATGTCAAGTCATTTTAATAAAAATTCGACAAATAATTTAAATGTATTGCTTAATTGAATATTTTATTAAACCTTTTATAAACTGCAACACAAAAAATTTTTTTGATTTTAAATTTCAATTGTAATATATTTTAAACTTGTACAAAATAATACAATGACCAAAATTTTTATAAAAAAAAGAATTGCCGTTGTGTTCATTTTGCTAGCTATGTGTTGGACAGTTTTTAGTGGCTTTTATATCCCAACAGAACAACCAAACATTGAGCAACCACAAAAAAAAGAGTTTATAAAATGGATAGATTTTAATCCCACCAGTGAAGTTATAAAGAAAACTATATCACTGGTAAACCACAATCTAAAAAAAGAATCAGAGTTTGCCTTCCCAGATTTTTTTGAGATACTGGCTTTTGTTGCACTAAAAAACAGCAACAAATTTAACAATTCCACAGACAGTAAGCTCATTGATAAATTGAAAAAATCATTGGATAATTTGGAAAACCCAATAGACAAGTTTAAAGGTAACAAGTATTTTAAATATTATGATGAGAGTTTTAGAGCTATTTTGAGCGGTATAGTAGGTTTTAAAGGTGAAGAAAAAAAAGAATTTGCAATAATAGGACATCACCCTATTGCACGAGGGTATTGGTACGGTGATTCTGATGACTTTGGCAACAGCAGAAGTTTTGGATTTAAAAGAAAACATTTAGGACATGACATGTTTGGCAATATCGGTACACCCATCATGGCTATGGAGGGTGGAACTATAACAGAATTGGGGTGGAATAGATACGGCGGTTGGAGAATTGGCATCACCAGTTTAGACACAAAAAGATACTATTACTATGCACATTTGAGAAATAAAATTCCCTATCCACCTGAATTTAAAATAGGTGACAAAGTAGAAAGCGGACAACTCATTGGGTATTTAGGCAATACAGGCTATGGCAAAAAGGGCTCTGTTTTAAAAAACACATCACCCCACCTGCACTTAGGTCTACAAATCATATTCGATCCTTGTCAAATAAAAGGACCAAAAGAAATATGGGTAGACATATATCAAATTGTCAGATTACTTTGCGGAAAGAGAGTACAGTATGTAAAACCAAAACCCAATGCAACCGAATAACAGTCATTTTTATGTACAATATACTCTCAAAATAAAAAAAAGACCTTACCACAAATGTATAGTGTAAGGTCTTTTGCATTTTTATTAAGCATTCTGATAAGACAAGTCAAAAGCTAGTAAAGTTTTTTTATTGTTGGAAGTTGCATTAAAAAGAAAATTAAATACAACATTGACATTTTCATACTTTGTTTCTTTTTGACCATTTTCATTGGTGACATCAAAACAAATTTGTGCACGCTCTCTACCCCAAATCATAAGTGATTTTGAACTGTAATTTTTTGAATATAAAAATGCGTTGGGCAATGTACTATTTTTTTCATCAAATGGAGGTAAAGAAGTTTTACCGAGATTGATGTTCAAATTTATAATCCTTGCATTGTGGTGCCAAATATACTGATAACCATATTCACTAGACTTTGCAACTACATAGATATTGGACAATATAATATTATTGTTTTGTACAGTAATAGTTTTGTCAGACCCATCAATTTTATTGCCTTCAAAGTCCATGATATTGTCCATCTTATAGACGCCTTGTAAGTTTGCTGGTACTTTCCAATTGGCATCAACAGAATCCCATTCTGTATTCAATGATTGATTTTCTTCCTCAGCATTATTATTAAACCAATTTGGTAAATTGCAAGAAGTCACGGAAAATAATAAAACAAACAAAAATGCGCCTGCAAAAAATGATTTAAATATTTTGGCTACATTAAAACTTCTATTTGTACATTTCATATTGTATATTATATCATATTTTGTAGAAAAATACAATATATAAACAACATTTTATGACATACAATATATGACAAAAATATAAATATTCTGTTAATAGTATGCTAAAACTACCATCAATTCAAAATATAACAGATAAAAAGTGACCTAAAATAAAATTTTAAACTTATTTTTACGCTGTATATCTTTTAGTATAAATTTAACAATATAAAATAGACTGGTCATTTGCTGACAAGTCTACAATAAAACGGCTCATATTCAATTTATTTGATTACGGTTGCTCTGCAAAATTTAAACCACTATATTTTGTATGTTTAGAGTGACCGTTAGTATAGTTTTGATAATATGAATAACAACCAATAAAACAGCTCCAAAATTTATTTATTTTCACCATTCCACCTGTACGCACAGTCAAACAGCATACACTTAGAACACTGATTATCGCAGTCAATACCTGGCCTAAATTCACTTTTTGCGTTTTGTTTCTCTCTATGCACGGTTTCTGGTGGCAAACTAGCTGTTTTGACATTGTCGCGTTTTTGTGATTTTATCTGTTGAGGTTTTTCTTTATAAAAATCATACTCGTCATCTTGCTCAAAGTCTGTAAAATTATCACTTGGCTGATTAAGTTGTGTTATGGATACTTGCCCATGACTGTGATGCCCTCTATTGTGATGGAAGTTATTTAAAAGCGGGGACAATCTCACCAGTATAATGTCCTCACCTATTCTTTCCACTAAATCCCAGGGGATAAAAATAGGTTCACTATTTCTAAAAATAATATTTTTGCGAGCATGTGGCACTACGATTCCTCGTATCCTACCATCTCTCAATCCAAATACAATATCAATGATTCTGCCCAAGCGCTTACCATCAATACTGTTTACCACTTCTTTGCATCTAAGTTCAGCAAAAGACAAGGCATTGTGATGTCGTGATTTCTTTGACATAGTTTTATGAATGCATAATTTTATATTCGGCTACTACAATTTAAGTTACTGTTATGCACTGTTCTATACTATTCACCCAACTCACAAATTATTACAAAACTTGCCAAAATAAAATAAATTTTGGTATATTTTTGTATTGAAAAGAAAAAACTACTTTGATAAAATATATGCAAGGAAGGTATTATGAGCAGCAGAGTTGTAATATGTGGTATCAACACCGCAAATTTACCAAAGATAAGTCACAAAGAAACCATTGCACTTATAAAACAAATTAGAGAGGGAGATGACCAAGCGAGAGAACATTTTTTGATGGCAAACATGAGATTGGTACTATCCATAGTACAAAGGTTTAATCACAAAAAAGAATGTGTTGATGACATATTTCAAGTAGGTTGTATAGGACTCATAAAAGCAATGCAAAACTTCAATACAGACTACAACTTGCGTTTTAGCACTTATGCAGTGCCTATGATAATTGGCGAGATTAGAAGATTTTTACGCGATAACAGTGCTGTCAGAATTAGCAGAAGCATTCGAGACAATGCATACAAGGTGCTTCAAGCAAGACAAAGTATTGAAGCAGGATTGGATAGAGAGGCGTCACTAGACGAAATTGCAGCGGCTATTGATTTAAGTGTAAACGAAGTCGTTTACTGCCTTGATGCTATCAGTGACCCAGTATCACTGTTTGACCCTGTGTACCATGACGATGGCGATACAGTTATGGTCATGGACCAGTTAAAAGATAACAAAAATATAGACGAAAATTGGTTAAACAGCGTCAATTTAAATGAAGCCATAAATAAGTTGAGTTCTAGGGAAAAAGAAATTTTGATGCTTCGCTTTTATGAAGGCAAAACGCAAATAGAAGTGAGCAAAGAAGTGGGCATAAGTCAAGCACAAGTATCAAGACTAGAAAAAAACGCAATAGCTGGACTGCAAAAAAGCATATAATAAATCGAGGCGTCAGCAAAACGAATATTCATAGCGTATAAAATTTTAAAAAAGTATCACGGTTTAGTACATCGTGATACTTTTTAATGTCAATCCACTGTCACAGACTTTGCTAGATTTCTTGGTTTGTCAATGTCGCAACCTCTGTCTTTGGCTACAAAATAAGAAAGTAACTGTAATGGCACAATGGCAAAAATTGAGGTCATTTTATTTTGGTCACAAATACTAAACAAAAAATCATAACAACTCAAATCAATATTTTTAATAGAACTTATCAGCAAAACAGTAGCACCTCTCGCCTTGACTTCTCTCAATGCAGATACACTTTTGTCAAGCTGTGCAAAGTCCGTGATAAAACAAACAACCAGCACATCGGGCAACACCAATGCCAGCGACCCATGTTTTAACTCTCCTGATGGATACGCCTGTGTATTGATGTACGCAATCTCTCTCACTTTTAGACTAGCTTCTTGCGCTAGCGTATAGTCTATACCCCTACCCAAAAACATAATCGTATCTTTGTTTTCAAAATACTTAGTGAGTTTTTGAATATCTCCTATTTGAGATAAAATACTTTGACACTGCAAGTCAGAATCAAACTGACTGTCATCAAACTCAATGAGTGGATTTTTAAGTTTGGACAAATACATACAAAAATAATAAAGCACCACCAACTGACTATTCAAGGCCTTTGTAGAAGCGACGGCTATCTCCTTGCCTGCGTTTAAATATATTAAACTGTCTACAAGTTCACAAATTGTGCTATTTTGTTGGTTGACAATGCCCAATACATAACAACCTTTTTGCTTGGTCAATTTGATTGCATTAATCGTATCCGCCGTTTCTCCGCTTTGACTTATAGCTACTATCAATGTGTTCTCATTTATACAATTTGTACCGCTAAACTCACTGGCAATTTCACATGTGCAATGGAGATTACTGTATGATTGTAAAATATACTTGCCATACATTGCCGCATGATACGCTGTTCCACAAGCCACAAACACCACGCTGTCTATTTGCCCAAAACGCTCTTTAACATTAAAATCTAGTTGCTCTAAAAAAACTTTTGTGCTATTATAAGACGCTCTTACACTGTGTGGAATATCGTGTATTTCTTTTAGCATAAAAGTGTCATAACCATTCTTACCCGGTCTAGTTTGCTGTGTTTGGTTTGTCTTAAAATTAGGTTGTATACTCACACCTTCAAAATCAAACAACTCTACACCTTGATTGGACAGTATGGCAATTTGCCTATCTTGCATGCAATAATAACTCTGTGAATTTATGCTCACAGTATCAATGTCACTTGCTATATAATAACTCGCATCATTTTTGCCAAATATTAGCGGGCTTCCATATTTTATACAGATCAACTTGTCAGGATAAGCCTTGGACAATACCAACAAAGCAAACGCCCCTTTCAACTGTTTGCAAGCTTCTATCACGCTTGACTTTAAATCACACCCATCTGATAAATATGACTGAATCATGTTTGGTATAATTTCTGTATCTGTTTGAGATATAAATGCAAACCCTTTATCTATGAGCATTTGCTTAATTTTATCGTTGTTATGTATAATTCCATTGTGAACAACAGCAATCGCTTTATCATTGCTAAGATGGGGGTGCGCATTGGCTTGGTTGGCCTCACCATGTGTCGCCCAGCGAGTATGACCAATACCCACCGTGCTTGACTTTTGTTCTGTATATTTTTTGAGCTCTTTTATTCGCCCTGCCTTTTTGCATACTTTGAGCTGATTCTCCTGTATGTATGCAACACCACAACTGTCATAACCTCTATATTCAAGGTTATCTAAACCTTGAATGATTAAATCCAAAGAAGTGTTTTGTTCTGACAAAAACCCTACTATTCCGCACATACCACATGCTATGCCATAAATATTTTTATTGTGACAAATAAAAGTCTTTACCCAAAACAAAAATTTTACTCAAATATCAAATCGTTCCTGTCTAAATGGGCATAAAGTCTACTTACAATTTTACATAGCAAATTGCCCATAACTTGCAACAAAAACTGTCAAATTTTAATATGGTATCAGTTTATTCCAAATTTCTTTTATTGTCTTCCCATCTATTCTAGCATTTTCCAAAAACAACTCTGCTGTATTGAAAATAGAATAAACTTGATGTCTGCTGTCATCATTGCGATACAGTGTAAAGTACCATTTTATCCCTTTTCTTAAATCACAGTCATATTCCTCTTCTGCCCAAACTTCTACATACTTATCATCATATTGAAAATAGCGAAAGTAATCTCCTTTCACAACTTCTGCAACAAACATGTCGTATGTAAATTTTTCTTTCTTGTAGTAATCTAAATTCATTTTTTTTACTCCTAGAATTTATTTTCAAAAAAGCCATACAGTGATGTAAGTATATTACAACATAAAACCCTATCAATATCTATAATATACCACAATTTTACATCTATGTCAAGCATTTTTTAAAAAATTATTGTATTTTAATATTTTTTTTAAAAATTTTGGCAACTTTTATTGATTGTACATTTATTGTGATAATATGCAAAAAAGTAGAGGTTTTTTTAACAAACTCTCTACTCCTGAGCATAGTATTGTATCCGTCACAATACTATGCTTTCATTTGCAAACTTGTATGACTTTAAATTTCTCAAAGTAAAATTAACTTTTTCTCTATAAAATCCATAGTCAAAATTGCGGTCATGCGTCTTGCAGTAATGCTCTACTCTCTGCATCACATAGTCTAGCTTTTCGTGCCCTTGCTTGTAGTTGCCTTCGGCTTCGCACATCCATTGCAGCAGTTGTCCATTGATGCTGTTCTCCGTTTCTATTTGTTCCAACTCTCTTTCTTTTTTTCTAATGACTGTGAGGATAGTTGTAACAGCTCCTGTAATGGCTGTGACAATGGTTATCATTGCCGTTATCCACGCTTCGTCCATACTTTGCACTCCTTTTTAATTTATTTGTTTGCTTCTATCATTTATTACCCTTACGCCGGATTGGCCACCATATCCAGTTGAGGAATTTTTTCTAGTTTGTCAGATTTTGTTTTACCAAGACTACTGATTGTTGTGATGCTATAACAATCCAGCAGTATACTATCTAGCATAGTATTGTAAGACAATCTTGTGGTCTTAAAGTAGGTACCGTCAAAAAAAGTACACAAAACATCAGGATATGGATAATTGGTTGTAAACCGAATATATAGATTTGTATAACTTGTGACTGTATCTCTTAAATGCATAAGTTGTATCTGAACATTTTGCACACCTGTTGTGCTGCGGTCTTTAAAATAATTGTATATCTCTTTAAAAGTGATTATAGGAGTGGAAGTTGGCAAGTTCACCTCAAATACCCATTTCCCCAAATCAGGCTTTATGCCCGTCGATTGCCAATTGGAAGGCTCTACAACATATTGATGCAAGTACATTCCCTTACTTTCTATGACATTCAATCTTTGCTCCATAGCTGTCAGTTGATTGAGCGTTTGTTGCTGGCTCAAATTAACATTGTTCAACTCACCTATCACCTCTATATTGGATTGCTCTTGTGTGCTAGCCTTGCCCGATATGCTTTGAGTGCTGTCCACATGGACATCACTAGCCGTGTGCGTGTGAATTGCGTCTGCTTTGTTACTGTCGCTTGGATGTATGTGGTCGGACCTAGATGCTTGATTGGATTTACCAGGGGACGCCTCACCGTCCATCAAGGGCAAGTCGTTGGACAGAGAAACGCTATTCCCTGTGACAAATTCGTAAGCTGTCACTTTAAAAGACAGCGCTAACTGCAATTTGCCATTTTCATGGATACCTACATATTCAAAGCTACCATACTGTGTATAGCCATTGTCTATCAGCACTTGTTGTACTTTTTTTAACTCAATTTCTAAATTGGCATAATCGTTACCCATCAGTGTCGCTTTGACAATTTCTATCCCGATAACTCCACCACCCAACACACTGCGAGGCTTGTCCTCCCTTGCAATATTGGCACCACCTGCAAAGTCCAACTTACCAATAATTGCATCTGCACTGTCAGGGTAATTGCCTGCACCCATTGCAATGCCCAAATTGGCTTCTTGTAGCTTTTGTATCATTTTTTGTACTATACTCATCTTTGTTTCTCCTCATTTTCTGTTCATTTAAATTGGTTACTGTACTCTTTTTTTATAGTCAAATTGTGTCTTATATCAAATAATTATTTTTTAGATAGTTCTAGCTGTATCACTTCCCTGTCTTCACTTATAAAATTGCTTAATAAATAAATATGGTATTGCATATAGCAATGGCTATATTGGCTTTTTAAAAAAATTAAGCTAGTCTATGGGTATACCCATGGGTATGCCCATAGACTAGCTTAATTAAACTGCGTACAATTTGTTTACATACAAACTACCTAAATTTTGTTATTTTTGAATACCTTACATAAGTTTTACAAATCTAACTGTGAATCGCCTGTTGCTTGGAGGATTGTCAAGCGTTGCACCCACAACATCAATTTCATTATAATAAATCATTTCATACCCGTCCCATCTCATATTCCATGTATATCTTTGTGCGTTGCAATAAACCAGACAATTTGTAAAAGTAAATCCCGAAGGAGCTGAAACCGTAAGATTTGGATTAGTCTGATTCCCAGGTGCAGTTACCGTTACACTTTGTATATTATATAAAATTTTGTTACTATTAAGATTCGGTATCCTATCCGTATCTAATACTCCACTACTTACCTTGCTCGCGTCAATATTCGGTATCCTATCCGTATCTAATACTCCACTACTTACCTTGCTCGCGTCATGCTCATGATTATTAAATCTTTCAGCTGTGAGAATATCATTCTCATTTAAGTTTATTGTATCTTTGCTATTTATCTTTTTCATACTACTCCCTTATTTTATAAGAAACTTATATAAGTTTCTCTTGCAAAACTTTATAATTATTTTTACTAAGTTCCATTTCTCTTTACTGTTATCGTTTCAGGCTCTTGGTCTTCTATAAGCATTTTATACTTAACTATCACCCTGTTGACTATCGTCCTGCTCAATACTGGTATGCTAAAACTAAATGCATTGCTTGGACTTATCAATATATTATCCTTGTAGTCATCAACATTAAAACCTATCATCTCCCTACCTGTCGTTTTCATTCTATACCCACCACTGTCCCGTCTTATCTCATTCCTCATACACTCGTACACTTTGGGTCTATCCTCATACTGACTCTGTGCTAAAAATACACTCCCCAACTCCATGCTAGGGTCTCCCCACCATTCCGTCTCTACATATCCTACTCCGTTGCTGTACTGTCGTAACAACCCTTGCCCAAGTGTGACTATCTCATTCGGTGTGCTATAATTGGCATCAGCAACCACTGCAAACAAACTCCCATCATACTCATACTCACTCAACCCATTGTCCCTTATACTCTCCTCATCTTCCACCTCATACTCCATCTCCACCACTCTATAACTTCCATCTTCTGTAACAGGTCTTTGCAGCCTTACTCTTATTTGCTCAATTTAAAATCTTTTTATTTTTTTGTACTGTTTTACTTGCACTTTTTTACATTTTATTGTATAATATATATATATATATAAATCTTAATATATTAAAAGGACTCTTATCTATGAAAAAATCAATCCTGGCTATCGTCTTAGCTTTCGTTCTCATTTTTAGTGTAAGTCTTGCTGCTTGTTCTTCCAATGGGCTACCTGGACCACAAGGTCCACCAGGTATCCAAGGGGACAAAGGTCCCAACGGGGACAAAGGTCCCAACGGGGACAAAGGTCCCAACGGGGACAAAGGT
>JAITUJ010000011.1 GCA_031286385.1 Clostridiales bacterium
TTCCTTGTATATGTATGAATACTCCCTCACTGTGATGTGGGGGAGTATTTGCTTTTTTTGGAGTTTGGGATTTAGGTGATGATTTTTTATTAAGGTTTTTAATAGAAATCTTTATTAAGGTTTTTAATAAATTTTTCTTTTAGTTGAATGATTCAATGATTCATGATTAACTCACGATATGAGTTTGTTATGGTCAATGTTGAGTCCTAGTGAATGTCTATTAGTCTATTAGTCTATTAGTCTATTAATATCTATACAGTATCGTCATCAATAGTGTATAGATTCATTTTTGCAAGTGCATCAGCATGAGTGTAAAAATTTTGCAAACTTGCATATATTGGTGTTGGCAATCTTGATGTAACAGGCTAGTCGTTCGTAAGTTTTAAGGAGTAATTATTATTGAAGCACTACTGATAGGAATATTATTACAGAGTCAGCCGAGTAGGAAGTATTTTGTTGAAGTGTGTTGCTAAAAATTTTTTTGTTATGAATACAATATTAGATATATATAAAATAGGAAGAGGTCCAAGCAGTAGTCATACTATGGCGGTCAAAAGTATAGTTTTGGACTTCATTAAAAAACATCCAAATGCCGATAGATTTGTCGCTCGTGCAGGAGGTAGTTTGGCATTGACTGGACTAGGTCACAAGACCGACTTTATAATGCAACAGGTCTTTGAAGAGTCTTTTAAATTCACAGAACAAAGTGGGAAAGTGATACTGGATAAGACTTATCAAGACATCGAAAACCCGTGTCCTTTGGAAATGACAGCTTTGTATGAGGGAAGTCAAGATGTTAAAGTTGTGTACTTTTCTATCGGAGGTGGAGATTTTGCAAAAAAAGGGCAAGAAGTCCCTGCAGTGCAATTTGAATATGATAGTTTTGCAAAGCTTCAATCGAATTTGAATAAACATATAAAAGATCCATCAAAGTTGGTTAGCAAAGAAGAGTTTGAGCATATAAAAAAGGCTTGGCAAACTATGCAATTTTGTATAAAGCAAGGCTTGACTAAAACTGGTGTTTTAGATGGAGGTCTAAATTATATGCGTCAAGCAAAAGACAGATATAGCAAGAAGGATTATTTGTCTGCTTTTGCCTATGCCGTTGCAGAAGAAAATGCTTCTGCTGAAACGGATATAGTGACCTGTCCTACGTGTGGTGCTTGTGGTATTTTGCCTGCTATACTGTACTATCAAAAGCTATACAATCAACTTGATGACAGTCAAATTTATCGAGCACTTATCGTCGCTGGCTTGATAGCAGAAATAGTCAAGATGGTAATGCCTACAAGTGGTGCTGCGTATGGATGTCAAGCAGAAGTCGGAGTAGCGTGTGCAATGTCTGCTGGAGCTTTGGCATGGATTAGTGGTGGTAATATTGCACAAATTGAAGCAGCTGCAAGTATAGCATTGGAAGATTGCCTAGGTATGACATGTGATCCAGTATTGGGATTGGTACAAGTACCTTGTATTGACCGCAATGCTTTGAAAGCAAATAGTATTATGAATTATGTGAACTATGCAATGTTTAACATGACGAATAGAGTTAGACATTTTGATAAGACACTTTTAGCTATGAAAGAGACTGGTAGAGATATGAATGAAAGGTATAGAGAAACAAGTACAGGTGGATTGGCAGAGCAGTACTTAAAAGATGAAAAAGAATTTTTTATTGAAAACCCATATTCGTAGAAATGTAATTTTAAAGTAATGGCAATAAAAATCAAATTTAAAACCACATCACCACAAAAACAACCATTTTTTAAAAAAAACTTTTTAAAAAATGGTTGTCGTGTACTGCAATATGTAGTATAATATATCATATATGGAAAATGAAGAAAAAATTTGTAATGGTGAGCAAAAAAAAAGAAAAATTTATTTTGAAAAAATGGATTTTCTCTATTACAGTTTCATGGTTGTTTTATTGGGCTTTATTGTTTATTTTAGGATTCAAAATGGGTTTGACGATATTTTGTGGATATTGGATATTGTTGCCGTTGTGATGTGTATCGGAAATATATATTTTGCAAAGGGAAAAAATCTTGCGTATATATTGCTGTACACTGGCTGGATAATCAATTTTTTTGGACATATATTTCAACACAATTGGAACTCTGTACTATACTATTCTGTCTTTACTCTTCCAATAACGACATTTAGAGTAGTTAAAATAATCAGACAATTTATTGCCAATCGCAATCAAAGTGGAGCCGTCAAAGAAAGCGAGAAAGACAAAGAAAAAAACATGCAATTTAAGAGACTGAATCTAAAAACTGCTCTGATTTTTACAGTTGTTGCCGGTTGCAGTTTTGGTCTGTTGTGTTTGTTTGGATGGTGGACCAATGCCAATGCTATTGTCATCACTGCTTTGAGCAGTACTCTTGCCGGAGTTGCTTTGATTATGTGTGCAAAAATGGATTTGATTGAGGGGTATTTTCTATACATTGTTGCAGACTTTTGGGGATGGATGACCACGCTAGCTTTGACATATGGCATTTTTGGTTCTACAGCAAATTTTAACAATTTTAGTGTAATGCTTAACAACGCCTTTGTAGTCGTGCTTGACATTATTGGTACAATTACTTGGATAATGATTTACAAAAAACAAAAGGCGAAAAAATTAGCAGAGTCGAGTCCAAGTAGTCAGTCTTTGTAAAATAATAGTATCTTTGGTATACCTAACTAGCAGTAAATCTTGGTGTTATCAGGATTTACTGCTAGTTGTAGATGGGAGTATATCAAGATTTTCTGTATCAAATTTGCACAAGCATAAAAATTATTTCTTATATGTAATTAAATTTATTTTATAGAAACGCAATTAAAGGAGCGTATTAAATATGACAGATCAAAGAGTAACTAAATTGGCGTATAATTTAGTCAATTTTAGTATAAAAGTAAAAAAAGGTGAAAAAGTTTTAATTGAGGCAAGTGATGTAGACTTTGTTTTAGTCAACGCTCTCATAAAGCAAGTTTATGAGGTGGGTGGTTTGCCTTTTGTGCATTTGCAAAACAATAGGGTACAGAGAGAAATACTTTTGGGTATAAGTCAACAGTATGCAGACAAATTGACAGAATATTTTAGACCTCGTATGCAAGATATGGATTGCTATATAGCTGTGAGAGGCGCAGAAAATGCGTTTGAGACAAGCGATGTGCCCAATGAAAAAACGGAGATTTACAATAAGTTTTTTCATCATCCTGTGCATAATGAAGTCAGAGTCAAAAAGACTAGGTGGTGTGTGTTGAGATATCCTACTCCATCTTTTGCACAGTTAATGGGAACTAGTACAGATGCTTTTGAAGACTATTATTTTGATGTGTGTAATCTTGATTACTCGAAAATGGATAAAGCCATGGACGGTTTGGTGCAGTTGCTAGACAAGACTGACAAAGTACAAATTAAAGGACCGGGCACAGATTTGACTTTTAGTATCAAAGATATCCCAGCCAATAAATGTTCGGGGGAACACAATATACCAGATGGAGAGGTGTATACAGCTCCTGTAAAAAATAGCATCAATGGTGTAATATCATACAATACTCCGTCTATAAGAGAAGGTTTTCAGTTTGAAAATATAGTATTAAAGTTTAAAGATGGAAAAATTGTAGACGCCAGTGCAAATGACAGTCAAAAAATAAATAAAATTTTTGATACAGACCAAGGAGCAAGGTTTGTAGGTGAGTTTAGTCTAGGTGTCAATCCTTATATAACCAAAGGGTGCGGAGAGTTGCTTTTTGATGAAAAAATAAGTGGAAGCATACACCTTACACCAGGGCAGTGTTATAACGAAGCTTACAATGGCAATCAAAGTGCAATACATTGGGACCTTGTGCTTGTTCAAACAAAAGAGCAAGGTGGCGGTGAAATATACTTTGATGATATACTAGTCCGTAAAGATGGAATTTTTGTCATTAAGCAATTGGAATGTTTAAATGTACAAAACTTGAAATAAGTTTATACTGTATTTATAAAGTATTATATCGCAAAATAGATTTAAATGCTATATGAAATGACGAGAAAAATAATTTCTAAAAGAGTGTCTTATATCATAGAGCTGACCAATGCTTTGGCGCAAGTATTGGTGTTATGGAAGTAATAAAGTTTTTGACTGCAATTTGTGACCCGACTTTGATAGAAAAAGCACTGAAAATTGATATGTGTGATTGGTCAAGTGAAATTGTTGATTTGAACACATTGAGAGAGGCATGACATGATAAAGCCAGCTTGTCTAAAAAGAGGAGATAAAGTTTGTGCAATTTCACTTTCATCTGGTCTAGCTCAAAAGTATCCACATAGGTACCATGTTGGTAAAAGACAAATTGAGCGTACATTTGACATAGAAATTGTCCAAAGTGCAAATGCGTTGAGAGAAGATAAGTGGTTGCAACAAAATCCAAAAGCCAGGGCTGATGACTTGATGGCTGCACTACTTGATGACAGTATATCAGGAATTTTTTCTATCATTGGTGGTTTTGATTCTATCAAATTGTTACCTTTTTTAGATTTTAATGTAATAAAAAATAATCCGAAGATATTTTTGGGCAACTCTGATGCAACGGTCACACATTTTGTTTTTAGTAAATGTGGCATAGTTTCTTATTATGGACCATCAATTATGACAGGGCTTGCAGAAAATGGTGGAATCTTTGAGTACACAGCAGATTACTTGCAAAAAGCGCTGTTTTGCAATCAATCTTATATTCTAGTGCAAAGTGGGTATTGGGTTGATGAGTTTCTGGATTGGGCAAATCCATCTAATCAAGAAAAAAATAGAACCATCAAATCAAACAGTTGGCAGTTTTTGCAAGGTGATGGGATTGTAGAAGGAGAGTTATTTGGTGGGTGTCCCGAAGTGATAGACAAGATAAAAGATACAGTTATTTTTCCCGACATGCATTTTTTTGAAAATAAAATATTATTTTTGGAAATATCAGAGGAAATGCCACATGTGTCCTGGTTTGAAAATTTTTTAAGAGATTTAGGTAATCGTGGTATACTGAACAAAATTAAAGCCATTTTATTTGGCAGACCACATAACTATACTCTCAAATATGAAAAGGCAATGTTGAATATTGTCAACAAAGAATTTGATTTGAATACTTTACCAATTATAACTAGAATGGATTTTGGACACACAGAGCCATCTTTTGTTTTGCCATACGGACTGAGCGTCCGTATAGATTTTGGGAGAAAGTGTGTTGTTGTGGCAAATACCACTTATCTTGAAGTGAATTGAGAGTAAAGGCTGCAAGACAAGTATTTGCAAACATATTTATTTAAAATTGGGTGTACATAAAACAGTTTGATTTGCTTTATTGATAGAAAAGTTAAATTAAATTGTCTTTGTTGTGTGATTTAGTTGCTTTTTTTTGATATAAGTGATATAATATATGTTATAATGCAAAAAGTTTGTCTTGATTTTGATTGGAGTTTTGGCAACAATATAGATGTTGCTGCAAGTATGGGTGTCGTACCAGATGGTTGCACGAGTATTGACTTGCCTTTTTGCACGCACAGTGATAAAGCATACTTTTATAAAAAACTAGTTGTAGAAAAGTATGACATTCGTACCACTACAATGTTAGAATTATTTGGTGTGCAAGGCCTAGCTGAATTGTATGTAAATGGCAATCGTGTAGGTACTGTGAGTGACGTATATTCTTGTGTAGATATAAGTCAGTTTTTGTGTGCACCCAACAATGTGCTGATGATTGTTGTGAGCAATTTGCATGGCTCTGCTGGCATTGCAGGTGGTGTCAATTTGGTTGTGATTGACAGTGCTGTGCATATAGACAACAATGGTGTATTTGCCACTACTAAATTTTGTAGTGCTAATTTTGCATTTTTAAATTTTAAAGTTGATTTACGCGTGCATGACAAATTGTTTGACATGGATAGCTATTCATCAATTTGTAAGAAGTTAAGAAAAGAACCTATTGAAGTTGAACTTTTGTTGGAAATATTCAATCCAAAAGGTAGACGCTCTACAAAAAGACTGAAAAAAATAAAGTTTAAACGCAATAGTACAATAGATTTTAACAGAATAAAAATAAATAAGCCCCATTTGTTTTGTGCGGAAACTCCCAAAGTTTACAGCGTAAAAGCTACTTTGATGATGGATGGTACTGCCGTATCCTATGCACAGACAAATTTTGGAATCAGGACATTTGCAGTTCGCAAAAAAAAGTTTGCACTCAATAATCGTTTGATGTGGTTAAATGGTTTAAAGCTTGACAACAAAAATGGAATTATGGGTGCCGTCAGCACTTTGTTGTTGGAGCAAAGGAAGCTAAATAAAATTAAGTCATTTGGCTATAACTCTGTGTCTGTAAAAGGATTGCCTAGCAATGCGTTTTTGGATGCTTGTGATTTGACAGGTATGCTGTGCATGGTAGAATTGGTGGACAATTTTTTTCAAGACAAGCCTTACGAGACTTTTATTTTTGAAAGAGAGCACCAAAATATTTTGACCAATCATGTAAAGATATTGCGCAACCACCCATCCGTAGTCATTTACAGTGTAGCAGATTGTAATTCATACACATATGGTAGAAAAAATGGCATTCAGTTTGTTACTAAAATAATAGATATTATAAAATCTATTGACAGTACACGCTCTATAACGGGTGCTGTGACAGAGCTTTTGCCTACCGTTGAAGAACTGGACACTTACACACGCAACAGCGGATACAAAAAAATTGAACAAACCGATCAGTTGGTAAAAGTTGCGCAAGCGATAGGACATCAAAAAGACATTTTTAGATATGCCACACAAGAATTTTGTGATTTATTAGATTTTGTTTGTTATAAAGATTTGACGCATAGATACCAAAAAGACACAGAGCTTTTTCCAATGAGACGAATTTTGGGTGTAGATACGCCTACGGATAAAATTGATAAATTGGACATGGATGATTTAAAATACAAAAATAATATTTTGGGAGATTTTAGTGATGGCTCTGACTTTGACAGTTTGGGCAATGCTAAACCTACTACTGTGTACCGACAAATTTTGGACGGTGCTAAAAATAAATCAGCCATAGCTACTTATCAGCCAGAGAATAAGGAGCCTAGTGTTTCGCAAGGTCAAGATTCGTGGGACTATGCGGGTAGTAATGGGGAAAAAGTTTTGGTAGATGTATTTACAAGCGGTGATATCGTTGCGCTCTACCTTGATGATGAAATAATTGGTCGCAAACTTGCGGGAAGGTTGTACAATAGAAAGACTCGCTTTGAAGTTGACTACAAACCCGGAGTTTTAAAGGCAGTGAGTTACTTTAAGGGGACAGAACATTGTACAGAGCAACTTTCTAGTACGGGGACGCCAAAGGCGTTGTCTTTAAAGGCGGACAAAAAGTACATTAATCTCAATGACCGCAGGGACTTGATGATTGTGGACTTAAAAGTAGTGGATCAAAATTTTAGGGTGGTCAGTTTTGCATCTAGAGAAGTGCTGTTGACGGTTACTCCTGAATGTGAAATTGTAGCATATGGAAATGCAAACCCAAAATATGTTGTGCGACCGCCGGATGAAAATGGAGAGATATCATTGCCTATTTATGAAGGAAGGGCGCAAGTAGTATTGCGTGGTGTAAGTGAAGGACAAGCTATATTGACTGCTTTTAGTGCTGGATTGAGGACTGCAAAGTTAAAAATAAATGTAAGGGTAGTAGTGCCAAAGTCCAAAGTTTTGTCCAAAAATGTGGGAGTCGTAAATTAAAGTTAATTAAGGTAAGTAAACTTTATAAACAGACATTTTGCAAGTTTCTAGTA
>JAITUJ010000075.1 GCA_031286385.1 Clostridiales bacterium
CAGTGTAGTTTTGTCATTTTCTGGACAAGAGCCATACAATCCAAATGAAGTTGAGGTGCCGAGACCTACGATCGTGCAAGGAGTGCAAGATGGGTATATGGCATTTTCCGTTAAAGACAGTGTGGATTTTAATGTACTATATCTCGATGACAATGTTCAAAAAATAGAAATACCGTATATGGCAAGTCTTGAAAGGACACAGCAGATTTTGGCAGAGTATGATTGGAACGGTTTAAACCCTGGTTATGATTTTATAGCCCTATATAAGGATAGTCAATTTGGCACTTTGTTTAATCCTGATGATTTGCCAGAATACATTGTTCAAGATTATGATTTGTATGCAAAGATGGCACAAGTGGAGTACAGTATTACCATAAAAATGGATATGCCAATAGATATAGTGAATCCTAATATGGACGACGAACAAGTTATTACACTGCATTTTGGAGAAAAGATTGCGGACAAAATAGATGACCCAGTTAGTGAAAGTCATGATTTTGTAAATTGGTACTTTGATGACCAACACTTGCAAGTTGTGGACACAAGTCAAGATTTTAATTTGGGTGATGACTTTTTGTCCAAACTTGATGGGTACAAAAGTGAGATTGGCAAAAGAGAGTTCTGTCTGTATGGCAACTGGCAAATTAAGAATTTTGAAGTAGTTGTATATGTAAATGACGATACAGAGCAAATTTTGGATATCCATGTACAATATGGCACGACGCTAGGGGACATTCGAGCTGCACTTTACGAAGATTACAGTCTGGAAATTCAAGACTTCTTTTTAGATGCTGACCACTCTTCAAAGCTCAGTGATGAGGAGCAAGTCAAAGGCGACACGATTATATATGTAAGTGTTGTACAAGAATCCATACAAGGGGACAATGGAAATGACAGTAATAGACCAAATTATTTTTGGCAAGTATTCTTCATTTTATTGTTTTTCAGTTTAATACTCGTATCTATCTTTATATACACTAATAGAAGAAAAGGGAAAAATGTAAGATAGGGTCAGCCAAAGAGTAAAAATTTGCAAATAGTACAGAGGATAAAACAAGCGACAGAGCTGCGCTTGTTTTGTCCGTTGTTTGGAATATTTGTAGTCTTTATGTTTGACATTGCACTAAATTTATGGTATAATGTATGGTGTAAAGTAGTAAATTTTTTTGGTACAAGCCCATTGTAACATTGATAAAACTTATTGCATAAAAAATTAAAGTCATTGTAGACTTACATTTGTGATTGCATACACTTGCTGAAATATTGGGAGGGATTAAAGTGGACGATTGGATTGGTGATATCCTTGAAAAGGCGGACATCATAAAGATTATTGGCAAGTATATAGAATTAAAACAAAAAGGAGCAAGCGATAGTTTTATGGGCAACTGCCCTTTTCATCATGACAAGACCCCTTCTTTTAATGTTTCCATGTCAAAGCAAGTTTATCACTGTTTTGGTTGTAAAGAAAGTGGCAATGTCATCTCATTTGTAAAGAAAATAGAAAATTGCGGATTTTATGACAGTATCAAGATAATTTGCAAAGAGATGGGCATGCAAGTGCCTGTGTCAAAATTTGAAAAAACACAGAAAGTAGACTATGACAAGAGAGACATACTGTTTAAATTGTTAAAAGATGCCGCTGTACACTATCACCACAATCTAAAAAAAACAAGTGGTAAGCATGCGCTGGATTACTTGTATTCTCGTGGTTTTAGTGACGATTTGATTTTAAAGTTTGGACTGGGCGTGTCTATTGGTAGTAGTGCAGTTGTCAAATACTTGATGGACAAAGGCTATAAAGAGCAAGATATGGTGTCAGCAGGAATAATAGCACAGAAAGATGACAATTATTATGATGTATTCAACAATAGATTGATTGTGCCCATTATCAATGTACTCAGTGAAGTCGTAGGCTTTGGTGCCCGGGATTTGAGTGGTAGAAAAGACGTAGCAAAGTATCGTAATAGTTGGAATACGCAAATTTTTGACAAGTCAAATTGTATTTTTGGCATAAATAATTTAAAAAAGTTAAAACAACTAAAAGGCAGTATTCCTAATATTATTTTGGTAGAAGGCTATATGGATGTGATGGCTTTGCATCAGTTTGGGTTTGAGCAGTGTGTTGCAAGTATGGGTACGGCGTTGACGGTCAATCAAGCAAGGCAGCTAAAAAATTTTAGCAATGTGATTTTTGTCAGCTTTGATGGGGATACTGCTGGTCAAATGGCGACGCTTAGGAGTTTAGATATATTGACCAAAGTTGGGTTGCAAGTGAGAGTGTTGAGTATACCACAAAATTTAGACCCCGATGAATTTATCAAAAAATACGGTTCAAGCGAGTATCAACAGTTGATAAACGAAGCGGACACTTTACCGGGTTTTAAAATAAAATCTCTGCTAAACGGTGTGAATTTAAGTGATACTATACAGAGGACTACATTTGCCATCAACGCTTGTAAGGTCGTAGCAGGTTTGAGCGAAAACAGCATTGAGAGAGAAGAGTACAGGCGTTTAGTGGGCAATTTGAGTGGGTATTCGCTAGATGCATTGTCCTTACAAGAACAAAATCAGCACCAAAATGTATTACAGAGTGTTCAAACTGAACTGGATACAAGCACAGTAAGTTTAAAGAAAAACAACAGCATTGACTTTTTGATGGCTTCAATTTTGCTAGATAAAGTGTGGGTAGATTATCAAAATGACATTTATCAATTTCTAAAAGATGACCTGCACAAAATAATTTATCAGTTTGCAATAGAGAGATTTAAAAATCCTGACAAAGTTTACTATCCTTCTATTCTTTACAGTAAAATTGATCAGACACAATTTGAGGAATTGACAGACCTGCTGAACTTTGGTTTTTTGCCTGGTGATGATAAGACTAAGTTTGATGCTGTGTTAAAAAACTTAAAGTTGGAATATTTGTTGGAACAAAAAAAGCAATTTATAAATCAATTTGATACAGAACAGAACATATCAATATTGAAAAAAATAAAAGAGATTGATGATGAAATTAGACAAACAAAAGCAGAAACCCAATAACAGTGTTAGCACTAAAAGTACAAAAGTGACTGGTAAAGATGCACAGTCTAATTTAGCTATGTCAAAAATCACTAAATCAGCAAATTCGATTGCCAAAAAAACTGAATTGCAAAAATCACGCAAAGTGTTGCCCGTACGGCAGAACAGTCACATTGTGTTGAACAAAAATCCCAATGTTCTACCGCAACGCAGTGCTTTTGTTCTCAACTATGACATTGCAACCATTCCAGAAAAAATAGACAGAGAGATAAAAAGGTTGCTGGAATTGGGCAAAAAACGGGGCTGGCTCACATATGATGAAATAGGTGAAAAACTAGCCGTAGAATGCGAAGCGACAGCGGAACAAATTGATTTAGTTTTTTCTGTAATAGCAGACAATAATATCACTGCATTACAAGATTTTGATATGCCCAAAGAGGACGATTCTTTGGACAAAATATTGGCCGAAGTCAGTTTAGATGACCCTGTAAAAGTCTACTTAAAAGATATTGGAAGGATACCTCTGTTGTCACTGGATGACGAAATGCAATTGGCAGAAAAAATGATGCTTGGTGATGTGTATGCAAAAGACAGGTTGAGTGAAGCAAATTTACGACTTGTAGTAAGTATTGCAAAGAGATATGTAGGCAGAGGTATGTTGTTCCTTGATTTAATTCAAGAGGGCAATATGGGTTTAATGAAGGCTGTAGAGAAGTTTGACTATACAAAAGGTTTTAGATTTAGCACCTATGCAACATGGTGGATAAGGCAAGCCATTACGCGTGCTATTGCCGACCAAGCTAGGACTATCCGCATACCTGTTCACATGGTAGAAACTATCAATAAATTGATAAGGGCGACGAGGTCTTTGGTGCAACATTTGGGTAGGGACCCTACAACAGCAGAAATTGCCAATGAGATGGGTGTACAGGAAGATAGAGTGCGTGAGATACAGAGAATTGCGCTTGACCCTATATCTTTAGAAATGCCAATAGGTGAGGAAGAAGACACTCAATTGGGAGATTTTATAGAAGATAGCAGTCAGTCAGCACCTTCTGATTTGGCAGCGATTAGTATGTTAAAACAGCAATTGATTACAATCTTTGACAGCTTAACGCCAAGAGAAGAAATGGTTTTGAGGATGCGCTATGGGATAGATGATGGACACCCAAAGACTTTGGAAGAAGTGGGCAGAGAGTTTAGTGTCACAAGGGAGAGAATACGGCAGATAGAAGCCAAAGCTTTAAGGAAATTGCGTCATCCTAGTAGGAGTAAAAAATTAAAAGAATATATAGAATAAATTTAGTAGTTTTTACTAGTATTATATGGGCATTAAACTTTCAAAAAGATTGCTAAGTTTGACAACTTTGATAACAAAAGTTGGCACTGTTGTAGACGTTGGGTGTGATCATGGTCATCTGTCACAGTACTTGTTGCAACATGGATTGGCAACAAAAGTCATTGCTTGCGACATCAGCCAAAGTTCGTTAAATAAAGTAACTCCATTACAAAACTTGTCAATAAGGCAAGGCAACGGTTTGAATGTGCTTGCAAGAGATGAAGTCGTCGACACGGTAATTATTGCTGGTTTAGGTGGAATGACGATTCTTGATATATTGCAAAATTTTTTTAGTAGAGAGGACAGGGTTTATCCAGAGTTAATACTGTCTCCTCAATCGCAAGTTGGTAAGTTGAGAGAGTTTTTAAATAAAAGTGGTTTTATGATAGTGGAAGATTTCGTGCTATTGGATGTTAAGTTTTATGATATTATAAAAGCTGTGTACAAAAATCAAAGTGTTCAAAAGTTGTCAAAGCTTGACGACTTACAGTTGCAGTACGGTGTATTTTTTAAAAGACCAAATGAAGCTTTAAAGCAAAGATTGAATATAGAGTTACAAAGGTTGAGTGCATTTGGTGACTTAAAGCTGAGCGACATAAATAAAATAAATGAGGTACTAAAATGGCAATAGTATCACAAGTGATGGAGTTATTGCAAACTATTGCACCATTAGACTTGGCTACAAAATATGGGCATGACAATGTAGGTCTGCTGATTGGGCACTCTCAATCCAGGGTTGACAGAGCTATGCTCGCTCTTGACGTAACACAACAAGTTTTAAAAGAAGCGGTGAAGCAAAGAGTGCAGTTGATAATTTGTCACCATCCAATTATTTTTAAAAGCTTACATCTAACTGATTTAAGTTCAAGTGGTAAGTTGACATTGGATATTATAAAAAATAACATCAGTGTGTATTCGGCGCATACAAATTTAGATTTTGTCAAAGATGGGATAAATGACTACATTGCATTGATTTTGGGGTTGAAAGACATTGAGCCACTGCAAGAATATACGCCAGGTGGTCATGGATTGGGTAGAGTGGGCAGTATATCGACAGCGTCCGCAATGGAATTTGCAAAGTCTATTGGTGTGAAATTAAAAGACAATTTGGTATCCATTATAGGTGAAAAGTCAAAAAAAATTAGTAGAGTAGCCGTCATTAATGGTGCAGGTGGTGGAGATACTAACAGTATAGATTGGGCAATGAGCAAGCATGCTGACTGCCTTGTGACAGCTGAAGTAAAGCATCATGTAGCCATTTATGCAAAAGAGAATGACTTTGTTTTGATTGAGTGTCAACATTACTGTATGGAACACCCTTACATTGAAGTTCTGTGTGCAAAATTAAATAGCTTGTCGGTGCAAAATGCGTTGGGTGTATTTTTTTTACAAGCGTTAAGTGAAACGAATTTAAGGCAAAGCATTTTTGATTAAATTTAAGTATTCTTGTACATTTATTAGTCCTTGTCCACTATTTAAAAATTTTTTAAGGAGCATTTATGAACAGTTTGGAGAATATTTTGCAGTATCAATCCATAGATATACAAAGGCGAAGAAAGATAAATGAAATAGAAAATTCTGACTATGCCAAAAAAGCTCACAAAGCAAAGAGTGAATATGATAAGGCTAGACAGGTATCTCAAAATACAGAGCGTGACGCCACGCCCATTGTAAATTATTTGAACAATGTCGCAACTTATTGTGATGATGCAATAAGTAACTTTGATAATTTGCAAAAATCTTTGGAGAAACTAGATGACTTAAAGGCAGTAGAAGAGGGAATTGAAAAACTAGGCTCTTATAAGAATAAGATAGTAGAAACTGAGAGAAAACTAGTTTCGCATAGAGATAATGGTAAAAAAATTATTGAAAGATTTATCAATGCACAAGAGAATGGTAAAGTTGCAAAAGATGTTCACAATCAAAATGTGCAAGATTTAACACAGCTAAAAAATACCAACAAGTCAATTCTAGATGACTATGATAAACAGATGAAAATCTTGCGCAATAGCGGTGACAAAAACTTGTTTGCCATTTATGACGATTTAGTTTGTGAAAAAAAGTTACCTGCTTTTGTTCCGCTAGCTAATTCTGACACATGTAGTGGTTGCGGTTTGCAAATGTCACAAAAAACAATAGCAAGTTTAAAGGAAAATAATTTTACATGTAGATGTGACACTTGTAGACGAGTGGTTTATAGAGAGAGTGATGTATCTTTAAAAAAATAACAAAACTATGGCAGATTACTTCTCACAAAAAAATAATAAAAAAGAACAGGACACTGATAGCAGTGCTCATGGTTTTATTGAACAGCCAAAAAAAGTAAGTTGGCTGAAAAAATTGTTGTTTGCTCAACCCGAAGTTGACGAACAACAATTACATTATAATGCACAATCACAAACTAGGCAGCAAGCCAGCCAAAGTGAAAAAGTCAATAAACAAATTGCAGAAATTGTCAGTCAATTGGACGACAAAGCAGATCAACGCAATTCTATGTTAATGCAGACATTGGAGACATTGAGAGTAAACAATGAATCGCTTTTGCAGCAAATTCAGAATCTATCCCAAGTAAACAAACAGCTTTACGACAAAGTCATTACATCTAACAAAAGAGCACGGATTTTTAAAGTTGTAGCCTTACTTGCATCCATGACTACCATCGTCGTAGGTCTAATGAAAATATTAGGATATATTTAGTCTATCACATCATCTATGCGTCTGTTGCGGCGAGAGTTGTTTGATTGAGCAATTTGGTTGCAGTCTAAATTGGAGGTGTTGAGATTTGACCTATTATTTTCTCTATTATTTGTTCTATTGTTTGCTCTGTTGTTCGTTCTGTTGGAGCCCATTATTAAACCCAAAATAATAATTTGATTTATATCTGTAAAGACACTGTTTTGGTCGCCCTCTCTATCATTGGCAAGTAGTAGTACAATCATGAGAAGTTTAAAAATATCATCTTCTATATTCATAATTTCTTGCCTCCTTAAAAATTATTACGGTTTATGTTTTATTTCATCACTTACTTTAATATTGGGCAGCAAAATCACCATTAGTAATTTGTATATGTTATCGGTCGAGTACATAGTTATCTTTTTTACTTTGTTATAAATTTAAATGTCCATTATATATATGCAAAGCTAATCAAAAATGTCACAAATTTTAATAGCATTTTAGTCAAACTTTGTCATACTTGTGTTTGGTTTGGTAGTATTATATTGTATGTTACTAGACTATCAAGTGCAAGACAATATATTTGATATCGACTATCTCAATGATGACTTTGATGATTACTATCAAAGTACACATAGGCGGCGTAAAATAGTGCGCATAATCAACTATAATTTTTTAGTTGGATTTAGTTTATTGGTTTGTTTTTTAGCTTGTTCGGCAATTTTGGTATGGAACTATTTTTATAAATCAAGCTATGTCTATACAGTGAATGGTGTAGAATTTGCTTTTGTGAAAATAGGCGTGTACGAAGACAACGAAAGTGCACTGTCACAGGCAGAACAAGAAAGATTAAATGGTGGCGCTGGATTTGTGTGTTTTTTAGGTGGAAAGTACGCTGTATTAAATGATTTGTTTAAATTTGGTGACGATTTTACAGATATTACAAGCATTAGATGCGATCCATTTTCTATATTTACAAACGATATAGACAGTACCCGTAAGCTTATAACTCAATTAAAAAAGCCATTCGACGTGTTATCAAATAAATTGAAGCCACTTATAGTACAATTGGATACCCATCAGACTAGTTTATATTTTGTAAAAAATTATCTCACAAAAATAAAAGCAGATTTTTTATACACAATAAATGAGATTGAATACTTACCTCAAAACTATACAAGTGTAAAGACAATTTTAATGCAAAGCTATCAAGATATTGTTCAAAACTTGACGGATTTATTGCAGTCAAATAGTATTCAGCTTTGGCAGTTAAAACACTTTGTTATCAGCACTCTATTTGCAAACTTTAAAGTTTATTATGATATAGCTACACAAGTGTAGTCACTTTTTTGCTATGCTAATGGGCATGTCCTTTTTTATAAATAGCTTTTTAACTATCTTTACAATGATTATTATGATAGAAATGGCAGCTAGTACCAACAGTGCAAAAATGAGATAGTCTAAAAATGCGTTAAAGAAATCACTAAATATCAATACCAGTACACTAGCTATCAAGTTGCCTAAAACTACACTGATTACACCTTTTGTAAAAGACAATCTCAACAAACTTGCAACAGCAGCACCGCCCCATACTCCTGTGAGAGGACCTGGTAAGGCTACAAAAATAGTTACCGCTAGCATTCTTTTGGGAGTAGATTTTTTTTTAGGTCTTTTCTGTACATTGAGATTTTTTTGATTTTTATCATCTAACTTTTTTGCATGTGAGTCAAAAGTTTCATTAAAGTATTTTGCTATAAAACCTAGTGATTTAGTTTTGGCCATTTTGCCAAGTAGAGGCATAAAAAACAGTATGACAATAGGAGCAGCTAGACTTGACCCCACAAAAGAAAAGACCCAAGCCTGCGTTGTAGTTAGCCCCATTTTTATACCCAATGGTAATCCAAGCCTACATTCGGCTATGGGTAAAAAGGATATTAAAGTGATTATAAGCCATGTGCTCATATTGGTGGCTTTTAATGATTGAACCATAAAATCAATAAATAGATGTATCATACAATAGTATATAGTCGCAAAACTTGATTAAGAAGTGTTTTTTATCATAATTATTTTTTTAAGTTATGAACAAAAAGTAGAGTACATATATTGTAAAATGACTATATTTGATGCGTTGATTTTAGGAGTAGTCCAGGGATTAACAGAAT
>JAITUJ010000003.1 GCA_031286385.1 Clostridiales bacterium
GAACGATTTTAATGAAAAAGATAATGATTAAAAATTGGCAGGAGGTAGTGATAGTGCTACTAGTTTTGGTTATGCCAATATCTACGATATTGATGAGTCGGTTACAAGTTTCTAGTGGAGCGGTTGTGTCCGCAGAGCAACCTGTTGTGGTAGCAACGCAAGAGGACTTTGAGAGGTTGGCAGATGAGTACAGCAGATATTTTGAGATACGGGAAGATGGGAGTATTGAACTGAACTTAGATAAAGATATTAGAGGAGAGGTGGAAGTTATCAAGGAGAAAGCGTATAGGGAGTATATGGATAGGGGGATAGTGTTGTATGATGGGAGTGGATTGGACTATGCAGATTATGAGGTATGGCAAGAGACCGAGGTGAAGATAGAAGAGTTGCCAGAAGTGAGTGAGCAAGACAAAGTGTTGTTGGAGCAGTACAGAGAGTTTTTGAACAATCTCAACAGCATGTTGAGAGAGGGGATATTTGTAGCAGTGGTGGAGGATGGGTTGATTAAGTATGAGATGGTAGAGCAGAACAGATATAATGCGCCGGATGGTGGTATAAAGCAGAGAGGTGTCAGTGATTTGTTTTCTGGAAGAAATAGCTTTGATGTGACATATAATAGAATTAGTATTCCATATCCTGTTGGGATGAAGTGGTTTTGTCAAATAATCTGGGGCTATTATGATGTCTATGTGCCATCTGGATATGAGATTCATTTTTCAATTTCTAGTGCAGTTTTATTGTCTAGTCTCATTTATTTAGTTGCATCTATGAATATATATAGCGCAACTATTTCAGGAGTAGTAAGTGCTTTGCAGCTTTATCTTAAAAGTGATATTGTACAACTTTTGAATGAAATTTTGGGAATAGATATATATGAATTGGCAAATATAATATTACTTTTTGCCATTGGTTCAATTTCCGTTGCAGTTTTAGTCGGTGCTTTTACATTTGGTTTGGGTGGAGTCGTAATGACAATAATTGATATGCTTCTAGGCTTGTTAGCAAGTTATATGACAAGGATATCCAATTCTTTGATAGACAATGCACAAAAGATGGTCGTGGATATTATTAGAGGTACATCAAATAAAAATACAGTAAGAATGAATTCTGATTTAATTTTTTGGAATAATTCTTTTTCCACAATGAGGTACTAATAATATGAAGAAAGGTAGATGGTGTTTTTTGGTTGTTTTACCATCCTTTGTCATATATATGCTTGTATATCTGTTTGCATCTACTAGGATACTAAATAATTTTTTTGTAAGCTATCTACTAATATTCATTTTTTTCAATATAGTTTTGCAGTGTATAGCTTATTTTAGATGTCGCAATTTAACAGACAAAAAAGAGCGACTTGATAGAAACGGGTTTATTTATTTTTGGTTACAAATTACTTTTTTTGTGTTATACATTCAAATGCTCTTTTTGAGAAAATCAGTTGATGTTGAATATGAGATTACAAAAATTATTGTTATGACAGGCTATTTGATAGTGGTTATTTATAAATTTTTTAAAGATCAAATATACAAGTATTTTTGATATAAAAGACCAGTATAAATATTTTTGCACTGGTCTTTTTGAGTATTACAAAAATTATTACAAAACACAAAATACAAAACTAATTTAAGATATTAAAAATAGTGTAAAGAGTGGTTGACAGGTAGTAAGTATTATGGTATAATACTTACATAATATTACATTAGAGTTATATTATGGTTTGTCAAGGTAATAGCAATCAGTGATTTTGGGGGGAATGAGATTATGAGGTTGCAGAGCGTCAATCAATAGAAGCGTTTCTTGGGTTTGCAGGTGGATTTATAGATGTATTTAAATTGTTACCTTTTAGTGTAGATGATGTTGTTGCAGCAATAATGGCATTTGCAGTAATGGGAGTTGCAATGGAAGTAGCGCTGGCAACCTTTACAGTGGGCATTGGAAATGCAGTATATAGTGTATTAAAAGTTGTTATAGCGCTACTAGCTGCATACCTATTAAATAGAGTGGGTAGTCCACTAATTGCAAATGCAACATTGGCCTTACAAAGGCAACACAGTTATGTCAAGATGAGATCTAATTTAATATTTTGGGATAATAGTTTTTCTACATTAAACTAAAAATGAGAAAGATGATTAGTTTTAGAGTATTGTTACCATTTTTTGTTTGTCTATGTTTTTTATGTGTTATTTTGCTTAGGGTACTGGCTATTTATTATGTAAGTATCAATGATTTTTCTACCTTTGAAGTAGTGTGTATTTTGTTAGTTGTCAGTATGTTTGTTATGTCTACGTTGTATATATTGATGTTAGAAAATCAAAGGTACTGGTATATTAAAAGTAGATGCAATCCGTCAAGTAAAAAACATACTCATGTATTTAGGATAGACCGTAAGAACAATATATGGTGGTTGTTGGAAAATATTATTTTTTATACTTGTTTCCTAACTTTTTTTGTAGTAGCACTAGTTGCTTTTTATGGTTTTAGTGATAATTATGTATGGTATATGCAAAAATTTCCTGAAAACTCACTACTTGTATTAGTTTATTCACCATTTAATATGATGATTTTTGGAATGATTTGTGTTGTGCCATTCATCACTTTTCCGGATAAAAGATTTTTAAGCAGTAAAAGATATCACAGAATATATAGAAAGATTAACAATATTAAGGAATGATTTGGGACTACAAAACTATACTGGCTTTTTTATATTCAAAGCTAGTATAGTTTTGTAAAGGTAGAATAGATGTATAAAAATTTACATGAGATGAGAAGGGTGAAATTAGGATAAGAGGCAGGCATAGTATTTTAATACCTTTTATTTACAGCAGTTTTTTAAAATGTCTTAACATTTTTGTAAACGGTGTCACAATGTTGGCACTGTTTTTTTGATATAATAAAGTTAACACTGGCAAAAATCTAGTTTGTCATTATTTTTATAGGAGAGTTGTATGATATTTAGCAGTAAACCTATTTCATTAGGAATAGGGAGGGTTTCAACAGCGTCATTTATGAAAGACAATACAGTTGCTGTCTTTTTGAGTGAAGGGTATAATCTTGTTTTGAGAAATGTAACAGAAGATATGAAAGTGTCCACAAGTAAGCCTAGAATATACAGCTATGCACTGGATGCAGTTTTCTTTGGGGATAGACTTTTGGAAAGACATGGAGGTTTACTAATGTTTGCAGACATAGATTTTGAGAAAAATGTAAGTCAATCAAATAAAAATTTGATTGAAAGTACAAATTTAGATTTAGATAAACTGCCAAAGCATTCTATAAAAAAAATGGTAGTAAACAAAAAAAGAACTAAGTTAAATGGAGGAAAAAATTATGGCATTTGATGCATTAAAGGAAGCAAGTAATTGGTTTCAAAGATTATCTGGACAGGGGAAAGGCAACAGTAGCTATGACCAATTTGTAAAAGACATGGAAGACTTACTCAATAGACCTTACGACACTATATCACCTAATAAGCCAGATAGTCCAGATTATACTATGATGGGGCAAGACAATCGCACAGATCAAGAGTTGAATGATTTGGCAAGGGCACAGCTGGAAGAGTATTATCAAAAAAACTTAAACGCAATAGACAATGCGAACAAGTCAGAAAACGAAGCTTTAAATCAAGATAAAAAGACAGCAGAAGAGCTTTTGCAACAACGCAAAGATGAAATTGATTCTAGCTATCAAGATGCAAGTAGCAGTTTAAACAACGATTTATTGCGCAGAGGGCTTGCGCGTTCAAGTATTGCTGCCAATACAAATACAAAGTTGCAGCAGTCAAAAACGGATGCAATCAATTCTACTCAACAAAAACACGCGGAAACAATGCAGGCGATTGACTCAAAAATAGCAAACTTGACAGCCCAAAGACAACAAGCACTGGATCAGTTTGACATACAGTTTGCTGCAAAAGTTACTATGCAAATGAATGAGTTAATGCAAGAAAGAGATAAGGCAAATGCAGAGGCTATGAAATTCAATAATAGTGTATTGCAACAAATACAAAATGACTATGCGTCCAATTTGTCTAACGCAGAAAAAGAATTTCAACTGAACGAACAGTCAAAAGAAAAGCAACTACAAGAAAGGCAAAAGGAATTTTTTAATACTGCTAGAAAGGTGCTCAGTACAATGTCAGCAAAGGAGGCAAAAGATAAGTTGCAAAATGACCCAATATTCAAAAACTTACCACAATATATGCACACTGCGTTGTTTAGGGAATTTGTCCAATAAGTATAGAAAGTTGCAAATTCATTAAACGGTATAGTCCATGCCTGCTTTTATTTAACTTTGTAATTCATGTAATTTTAAGTAAAATATCAGATTATGGCTATATAGATAATAAGCTACAAGAATTATGAGAAAGTAATTAAGTCATAAATTGAGAATATAAATGAATAGATAAATTTGCAGTTCACATTTTTTTTTTTTTTTTTTGTTAAATATTTGTATCTTGACATTATTTGTAATATTTAATATACTATTTGTATAGTTGTAATATGTTGTATCATTGTTTAAATATTTTTTTGGAGGAAATTTAAAATGAAATACAAATGAAATATGGTTGGTCAATTTGTAATGTATTGATGTAAACAAAAGTATAAGGTATTGACTATAATAAGGGAGAAATATGATTAAAAATTTTTATAAGAAGTCCACAACTATTATATGTTTTGGACTGATAATAGTAATGGCTATGTCTGTTGTACTAGGTGCAAAGCTGCTGGCAAGTACGGTTAGTATTGGAAATCCTGCTTTAAGAGTACGAGCTAGTTTGATAAACGACAGTATAAAAATCGAAATGAATGAAATGGATCTGAGAGAAAATAGTATTGACAGTCAAAATAAATCACAATTGGTTGTTTTAGAAGAATTTGCGCAATTTGATGGTAGTGTTAGTATAAATATTCCAGATAATCTTTTAGTTCTATTAGACAGTGATGTAATTGAATATATTAATCAAACTGTTGCAGATTTCAATCAAAGGTTGGAGTATCAAAGAGAATTGATTAAATTTATTGACAATAACCAGATGCAAAGTTTAGTGAAAAAAGTAGATAGCCACAATAGTCAAGACTTACACTACAATAATAATATAGAACAATATGCAAGTAGATTGTGGGAAAATTGTCGCGTAACTAGTTGGGGTTTATTTGGATGGGGAAAACGAATTGAATTAAGCTATCAGGACTCTATGGATTATCAAATTAGATTGTCCGAAGCTATGTTATGGATGGGTATAGGTAGTTTTTTGGCTCTATTTGCAGGTCCAGCAGGTGCAATTTTGGGCGCAATCGCTGCTCTAGCAACTTCATGGCTTTCTTGGATAAGTGCACAGCTTAGCGTGAAAACAACAAATTTTGGTGCTATCCTTAGCACTTATTTAGGAATACCTGAAAGCGTATATAGTAGGTAGTCTATATGGTTATTTTATTTCTTATTTCAATTGTATTGCTAGTATTAAATTTTGCTTGTATTTTGGCAGTAAAGATTTTAAGTAAGCGCAAGAAAGTTATCGTATTTACAAAGTATGAACGCTCAATTGTGGTTTATATTGAAATGATAGCTATGTTGGTATTTGTAATTTTAAATTTTTTAAAGTTACACCTTATCAGCTTTTGTATAATAGTCACATTGCTTGGTGTTGTTTTACTGTATCAAATTTTTAAGATTGTATTGGTATTTTTTATAGATAAGAAAACTAAAAGTGACTAATTGTATATTTGTATATAAAAAGCTACCAAATAAAATAGTTGGCAGCTTTTTATCTATAAATAAAAATTTGAGGTAAACTTAAACTATTTTGTTAAAAACCATTTGCAAATGTAAAATTTTTAATTGGCAAAAGATATTTGCATGATAACGCCATTGTTTGTATAAAACTTTATCAATAAGTCAATTATATTGTTATAGCGTCAGTGGGGGTTAAGAAAACGGAAATTGAATAAATATTCAATTTTGTTGCTGTTAAAATTTTTGACAGTTCGTTGATTTGTAATGACAATAGGATTATTTATTTTAGGTTTATTATCTATACTTGTTTTTTTTGGGATAATTAAAAAATTATTGATAAAAATTGGCATACCAGAATGGCTGGCATACTTGACCATACTTACTATGACTTTGGGTGTAGTGGTATCTCCTTTGCAAGTGTTCGGCATGAGTATGAGCGTTAGTGGTTTTTTTGTGCCACTTTTGTTGGTTGCTGTTCTTTGTTTCAGTATGGGATTTTGTAAACCATTGTTGCAAGCTTTTACATTAGCTTTTATTATAGCAGGTATGGCTGTGCTTGTGCGTATAGTGATTCCAAAAGATTTGATTGATGGATTTGTTTATCTATTGGTTTTAGGCTGTTTTAGTGGAGCAGTTTCTGCCTTGATGTCAAAAACTCATAAAGCTGCATTGATAGGGAGTATTGGAGGCATATTGTTGTTTGAACTCGGTCTAGGTATTTATGATAGAATATTTAACTTTGATGTCATTTATTTAGGTAGTTTAAATTCACTGGATATTATTATGATAGCAATCACTTCTTGTGTAATGCTGATGGAAATTGTTTTGAGCATCAAGTCGTCATCGCAATTAAAAAGCACTGAAAATAGTGTCAGCTTAAAATTGGCTAGTCAGGGCACAGAGAGCGCTACAGATGCCGTGATAAAAACTTACAGTCAAGATGTGGATAGCAAAGATGTAAAAGAAAAAGCTATGCAAAACATTGATGAGAATAAAGAGCAAAATCAGCAAAAAGATTTGCAAAAGCAATATGTAGATTATTTTAGCGAATCTGAAACTTAATGCCAATAATAACTCATTAATTTTTTGCAATACTGTCTATTATTGTGGATAAATTGTGTAAGCTTGACGGTTTGTTTAACATGACTATAATAACAATTATCACACATATAAAACACATAAATAATTTGTATTTTCTTTTAATCATATGACTATTATTACATATACTTTTTGTGATGTCAAACGATAACCTACTTTTTTTCTAGTCAATATATGTATGTTGAGTTAATTTTTTGCAAAAAAATTGCATACAGATTTAAGTGGTGGTAGGTAGTAAGCAGTCGAACATGGAAAATAGCCCGTTTGACTTGTCTACTATAAACTGTGCAGCTTTTATTGCACCTTGCGCAAAAATGTCTCTATTTTGCGCTGAATGTGTTAAGCTTATCGTTTGATTTTGTCCAAAATAAATTGCCTTGTGTTCACCTACAAATGTACCTCCCCTTATGGAATGTATGGTAGCTTGATGAAAAAGTCTTTTACCGTTCTTTTTCGCTCTTCCTAAGCATGCTTTTAGATTGTTGTTGTTTGTATAAGCTTGTTCAAACATCATTTTCGCTGTGCCACTTGGGACATCATGTTTCATATTGTGATGTGTTTCTATAATTTCTAAATCAAAATCAGGTAACATCTGGCTTGTAATTTGAATTAGTTTAAGTAGCACAGTGATGCCTAAACTCATATTGCTAGATTGCAATACTGCAAAGTTTTTTGAGTGCTTTTTTATCATATTCAATTGCTGTTTTGTGTGACCTGTAGAAGCCAAAACTACTGGCTTGTTTCTCTGAGAGGACAATTTTAAAATGTCATCTAAACACTGTGCAGATGAGAAATCTATAATGCAATCAAATTCGCACGCAATGTCCTCAATGTTGTTGTAAACAGTAAAGTTATTTTGTCTTCCAAAACCACCTACTATCTCAACACTGTGAGATGGTGCACACTGTTGCAATGCTGTGCCCATTTTCCCATTTATTCCAAATATAAATAGTTTTATCATATTACTTTTTATTGTATAGCCATGCTATACGCTTTTTTGACCTGTATTAAGTTGCGTTCACTCATGCTTGTGAGTGGTAGTCTCAAAATACCGCTGTCTTTATCCAATATTTTTAGCAATGCTTTTATTCCTATTGGGTTTATCTCACTAAAAATTGCATGAATCAGTGGTAAGAGTTTTAGTTGCAGTTTACTAGCATTTGTATAGTCCTTTTTTTTACACAGTGTAGTTAAGCTCACCATTTGCTGGGGCAATGCATTGGACAGAACACTGATAACACCATTTGAACCCATACTGTACAATGGAACGACTATGCCATCATCTCCACTGTATAGGGAAAAGTTTTTTTTGAGTTTGTGTAAAATATTTACAATTTGATTTATGTTGCCCGAAGCTTCTTTTAATGCTACTACATTTTTTATTTTGGCTAATTTCCATACTGTTTCTGGTGCAATATTGAGTCCTGTGCGGCTTGGTACATTATAAATTATTACAGGCAAGGTTACACTTTGTGCAATGGCTTTAAAGTGTTCGAGTAACCCTTGTTGTGTACATTTATTGTAGTATGGTGTCACTACAAGGATACTATCTGCTCCGTTCTGTTGTGCCATTTTAGCCAATTTGATTGCCTTTTTAGTATCATTGCTCCCTGTGCCAACAATCAATGGTACACGCTTTTTTATTTGTCCATTTGCAAATTCTATAATTTGAAGTAATTCATGTGGGTCGAGTGTACTGGACTCACCCGTAGTCCCCAGTACAAGTAGCGCATCAATTTTTGCATCAAGTTGACTTGCAATTTGCCGTTTAAATGCATTAT
>JAITUJ010000010.1 GCA_031286385.1 Clostridiales bacterium
AGACGACAAGTATTTGTAAAGTTTTTTACTTTGCACTACATTGCGTTATTTTTAATTTATGTTTACAAGTACACAATTTCACCTGTATTGCCAAAGAATTGTTGTTATACTCCTACGTGTAGTGAGTTTATGTTGCAAGCAATTAATAGACACGGTACGATTAAAGGCAGTATTTTAGGTGTAAAACGCTTGCTAAGATGCAATCCGTTTGTGTTGGGCGGTATAGATACTGTACCCGATGATTTGAGGATTATTAAATGGGTTTTATAAATTCAGTTTCAAACTTTATAGCCAGCAACAACATTGCTGACGGGCTTAAAGCTCCAAATGGTTTCCCGTGGCAGCAGATAATCATGCGTGGTCTAGATTTTGTTCAAAACTACGGATGGCGTATATTATTGTTTGCTGTGCTAATAAAAGTTGCACTGTCACCTTTGGACATATATTCTAGGGTTAAAATGAGAAAAAATGCTAGAATTACATTAAGCTTACAGGACAAGTTGAGCTCACTAAAAAAGGCTTGTGGAGATGACAAAATGGCATACTATCAAAAAGAAATGCAGTTGAAAAAGCAAGAAGGTTTTAGTATGTTTGGTTTTTGTTTGCCAATGTTGGTTTCTCTTGTACTGTCCATCTGGGTTTGGCAAAGTGTCAGAGCTATCAGTGAATTTAAAAATATGCAACAATACTTGCAGTGGTACGATGTATATGTTCAAGCATTGCAAGACAAAGGTTTTGACAAATTTACACAAAATGCAGAAGAGCAAAAGATAGGTCAACAAGCTGTGGTTGATTTTTATGCTAAAAATGGTAACAAAGACAGTTTTTTAACTGTTAAGAATATTTGGATAGCTGATGTCCCTTGGGCAAGCTCTGTAAATAATTCAAATGACTTTAAAGGCAGAGTAGGTAGCTATAATAATAGTTCAAAGATAGATGGCATTGATGATGGTGAATTTAATGATATCATTGCGCAGTATGATGTGGTTACACTTCAATTGCGTGACTCAAAAGAAAACTCTCACAATGGTTTCATGATTTTGATAGTTTTTTCTGCTGGGGCGCTTTTATTGTCACAAATATTGATGCAAAAATTGCAACGCACGGGCGGGATGCCTACCATGGCACCAACAGATAATCAATTTTTGCAAGGTATGCAAACGCAGATGAAGATGATGGTGTATATTATGCCAGCTATTATGGGAGTGTTTATGGTGTTTCAACCTGCTGCTTTTACACTTTACATGGGGGTGGGCAGTATGACAACACTAATCATCAATCAAGTGAGTACGCGAATTTTAAAAATGTTGGATAAACAAAAAGAGCATAATCAATTGACAAAGGTACAAAAGTACGGTAGGCCTGATCCAAAAAACATAATAGATAAAGAATTTGATAAGGATTGAGGATTGTATGTATTCTTATTAAGTTTAGAAGTGATTACCAAAAAGTTGAATGTGAATATAATAAAATGAAAGCTATTTAGCTCTTTATTTTCAGTTGTGTTGGCAGAAGGTACAATTAATTATGATAGAGATACAAAAAATCTCCAATGATTTGGGACATGCAATTAACGAAGCTTTAAAAGACCTTGACGCTACATTTAGTCAAGTGGATATTCAAGTCTTGAAGTATGGTCTATTTAAAAGGACTAAGATTAAAGTTGCTCTGAACAGCGATGAGCTTAAAAAAAGAGGCTTAGGCAATGCTGTTTCTCGACAAAGTTTGGATAATGAAAATTTAGAACAGTCAAGTACTAAAACGATTGAACAAAGTGGAGTCAGTAATACAGCAGTGCAACAGAGCAAAGTTAAAGGTAGTTTTAAGCCACAAAATAGTGCAATCAGTGTTCAAAGTCATCATAAGAATAGCCAACTAAACATTCAAAAGAATAGTCCGTTAAGTGCTCAAAATCAACAGAACAATTTGAGCAAAGCTACAAGTCAGACTTCGTCAAATACAAGTAAAGACATTGATAAGTCACAAAACTCTAAGCCAATTAATACTAAAAAACCAAATTCATTTTTAAATACAGCAAAAACTGCTCCAAATGTTGCTTTAAATACAGTAAAGACTGTTTTGAATGGGAATGATACTGTCCATAGAAAGCTACAAGATGAAGCAAAAATAAAGACATTACAAGACCAAGTAGTCGCTAGTTTTTTGCCTGTGCAAAGCGGTGCGTCAGTCGAAAACTCTGTGAGTAAGTTCATACAAACCATTTTGGTCAATATGGGTTTGGTGGATGTTAAAGTTATCTGTTATGAAAATGTGAGTGATAAAAGTTTATATGTAGAGTTGGATACCGCTGACAAGGCTGTAATTGGGTTTAAAGGTGAAGTTCTTGATGCTTTGGAGTTTTTGGCAAATTTATTTGTAAATAAAGGTGACTATGGTTTTTCAAAAGTTTGTTTAGACAGTCAAAAATTTCAAGCCAAAAGGTTGCAAAATATAAGACAGCTTGCAAATAAAACGGCAGATAAGGTAGTTAGAATAGGTAAAAAAGTTAAGATGGAGCCCATGAGTGATGCTACGCGCAAGTTTGTACACAGTCTGTTGTCTCATGATAATAGAGTGTTTGCAAAGTCAGAAGGCTCTGGTAATAACAGGTGTATTGTAGTTTTTCCAGCGAGATAATCATAGAGTGAGGTAAAATATGATATGTATTCATTGCAAATCAGAAGACCAAATAGGAGCTTTTTGTTCTACTTGTGGCATTGCTTTGCTTGCAGAGTGTAGACAATGCAAGTCAGAGAATCAAAAAGGGACATTTTGTTCTGTGTGTGGTGCAATATTGGCTGTTCAAAATGGTAGTGACAGACAAATTGCAAGTACAAGTTACAATAACAGAAATTCAGTATTTGACAACGCTGTTTCTAGCAATCAGGCATTCATTGATCGAGGAGAAGGTTTTGCAAAAGCGGGATTTATTCTGGGTATTGTTTCATTTGTGCCCTTTGCCACATTTTTAGTGTCTGTTTTGGCTATCATTTTTAGTTCAATTGCTCTGTATCAATTGCCAAAAAATAATCAAATGCGTAGAAAAGCAATTGCTGGATTGATATGTGGCATTATTTCGATTTTTGTAATGATTTTACTCTTTATTTATTATATGATTATCATTGCAGTATTCTTTAATATTAGTAGTAGTTATTAAAATTTTTTGTATACTTTATTTGTTAACAGTTCTATTTTATAATATGTTTAAATTTACAGAGCTAGATTAACTTTGCTTACAATTTATAGAGAAAATAATGAGTATTCACAGTCCAAAAAAAGTTATATTGCGTGCATTAATTTGCATTGCATTTCTTTTATTGTCATTATTTTTTGTATATAGAAATGTATTGGCAGTGATAGCAATTTGTTTTATAATCATTATTTGTATCGCAATCATTTTGGTAGTGCTTTATAGGCACTACCAAAAAATTTGGTCTGCCCCACCACCTCAGTATAAGAAAAAAACAACGGTTGTCAGTGTAGTTGAGCAAAA
The DNA here is from genome assembly GCA_031286385.1 of Clostridiales bacterium. Taxonomy (GTDB): domain Bacteria; phylum Bacillota; class Clostridia; order Christensenellales; family Pumilibacteraceae; genus WRGC01. The sequence goes on from JAITUJ010000010.1 coordinate 3,494, forward strand.
ATTCTATCAAATTTTGTTAAAAGCTTGCCCAAAATATACAGTACTTCAACAAGTTCCATTGAGTAGTGTAATAGAAAAATGCACTTCAAACGCTTACCGTTCCGAACTTTTTAGAGTTATAGACTATTGCCTTGTAGACAGTCAAACATATCAGCCAAAGTTGTTGATAGAACTCAATGATGCCTCGCATAAAAGAGCAGACAGAGTTTTGCGTGATCAAAAAGTAAAAGCTATATGTGACATTGCTGGTTTAAATATAATTAGCTTTGAAAACGGAACTGAATATACCGTAAAGGACATTGCAAAGGCTGTTAAAAGGGCGCTAAAAAAATAGTTTTTTTGAAAAGTGAATTGTATATATTAAGTAGCAAAAAAGTAACATGCATGTGTTACTTTTTTACTTTTAAATACTATTTTTCCCAAACCATAATTATTTCTGCAAAGTACATTGTGTGATAATCTTTTTTGCTGTACAACTCGTCAAAAATTGCGTCATTTAAAACAGCTCTTGTTATCTCACTTGTGTAAATAACTTTGCATTCTAAGTGCAGACCGCAGTCACCTACTACAAAACTGTTTACTTGTTTCGCTTTTACGGGATGCAGGTGTAGTTCGATAAATTTGTCAACCTTTCTACCACTTATTATGTCAGCTTTCATAATTGCATTGCGTAGGTCAGTATAGGGTACGCTGACGGTAAATTCACCAGTTTGATCTATGATTTCGTGTGACAGCTTATTCTGTCTTACAGGCAAAATAAACACCCAACGATTGAAAAAATAGCCTATGGAACCCCAATGTGTACTCATTAAATTAGGCGGATTTTTACCACAAGTCACAAATAAACCTTGCTCATGCAGCGCTTTTTCTAGTATTGTTATGTGTTTTTGTGTTATCATATATTTTTATTGAGATAAAAAATCTAATCATTTTTATCTATGTATTAAAGATAATATAGCATACAAAATAAAATTTGTCAACACTATTTTTGTTAAATATATGTAATCATATCAAAGTCAGTTAATAAAAACCTAAATTTTAAAAACAATATTCAATTTATCTATATAAAAATGAATATTTTGATATCTATTTGCAATTTTTGACAGAATGTAAAAATGGTTTTATATTGATTTTTTTTTATAAATGTGGTATAATCTACAAGGAATTTCTATTCTAGTGGTGATAGTCTAATTTTTTATAAATACAATTTGGCAGTAGCTACTGCCAAATTGTTACTAAAATTTTTTGGAGTAATAAATTTTATGAAGGACAAGAGTTTTATAGATGTTTATAGAAGAACAGATATGATAAAGAAATTTATCATATCAATTTTAGTTATAGTGACGATATTTAGCATACCACATGTTATGATGTTGGCGAGAGAGATGAGGGGGATAGGGATAGAGAAGAGTAGTATAAAGGTAGGACCTGATGGTCAGGGTAGTTGGTATTTGGA
>JAITUJ010000022.1 GCA_031286385.1 Clostridiales bacterium
TTTTTAAAAAAAGAGTTTTTTGATACTGTAAATTGTAGAAGTTTATTTTCTACAAAGTTGACTATTGTATCTGCGCTAGCCAACTTACCCAACCCTTGTTCCCCACAAGCCAAAATTCCACTTTCTGGCATGATAAAATCATATCCATATAATTGCAATTTTTGAACATTTGATACAAGGATAGAGTTATTCCACATTTGAGTGTTCATTGCTGGTGCAAATATAACTGGACTTTTTGTAGCCAAAACAGTGGTCGTCAAAAAATCATCAGCAATTCCATTTGCAATTTTACCTATTATATTTGCAGTAGCCGGTGCAATTAAAAAAATGTCAGCCCAATTTGCAATTTCAATATGTGCTAGACTGTTATCAAACTGACTTATCAAAACTGGTCTTTTGCTTAAACTTTCAAAGCATATTGGTTTAATAAACTCGCATGCATTGTCCGTCATAACAACTTGAACTTGATAATCCATTTTTACCAAAGCACTGACAATATCACAAGCTTTGTAAGCAGCAATACTTGCCGACACTGCTAATACTATATTACGCTTTGCCATAGTGTATATTCAATAATATTAATGATTATTGACCCATATTTGGTCATCTTTGTGTTCTATTTTGCCTTCAAAAATTTCCCTAGCCGCATATGTCAAAGGGGTCTCTTTGCTCTCAAATAGAGCATCTGATTTTTTCTCTACTATATAGTGTGCTCTTTTTGTGACTAAACACACAAGTGCAAACTTGCAACCGACTTTATCTATCAACTTGTCTATTGGTGGTTGTATCATTCCTGACTCCTTTTTTTAATCTCACTTTCTATAATAAGCTGTACTTGTTCTATGCAGTCACATAAATTGTCATTTTGCACAATGTAGTCAGCCGCTTGACCTTTTTTAAATTCATCGTTAGCGTTTAGCATTCTAAGGTTTATAGTTTCTTCACTGTCCAAATTACGCATTTTCAACCTTTGCTTCAACTCATCCATATTAGGCAAAGTGATAAATATCCAAACAGCTTGGAGGTATTGTTCTTTTACTTGCATTGCACCATATACATCAATCTCCAAAACAGTATGTTTGTTTTGCATTAAATTTTGCAATACTAAATCTTTTGGAGTTCCATAAAAATTGCTGTGAACCTTAGCATACTCTAAAAATTGACCATTTGCAACAAGCTGTTCAAATTTTTTCAACCCAATAAAATAGTAATCTACTCCATCTATTTCCCCTGTGCGAGGAGTGCGGGTTGTCATAGATATTGACTTATGCAAATTTGGCATACTATCTAGTATTGCATTGTAAACTGTGCTTTTACCTACACCAGATGCACCAGTAATAATAAATAACAATCCCTTAGAATTTTCTGAATTTTCTTGCGTTGTTAGCATAATGATGATAACTATATTGTAACATATTTTAATTTTTTTTTCAACTGTTTTTACTTGTTAGATTTGTTTTTTGTTTTCAATATAGCAAATTGACATAAAACAGCAAACAATAATATTACATTAAAGAAGAAAATATAACAAAAAATAAAAAATATAACAAATTTATTAAATTTCATGATTAGTATTGACTAAAAATTTTTTATGTGATATAATGTAATCAATGGGGATGTCATGGTTTCGACGGGGAGTCCTTAATATTAGACAGCAAGTAGTAGTCGCCTAGTCTACTTTAAAAGAGGCACAAATTAAATGCTAACAAAGTAGCAAAATCAAATGTAGTAAGCTTCCCAGCTCCTGCATTTGCAATGGCAGCCTAGAGTAGCCACGGTGCTTGATAGAATGCTTTGACTATCAAATCATTGGAATATAAAAAGCCACTGGATTAGTTTTGTGACAACCGAACCTAATCAACACAATATTGTCAGCAAGAGTTTTGGTCTTGCTAAATTGTACCAAAACTTCCAAGAGCCAAACAATATAGCTAAACTTGTAGAATCTTTTAATTATTACTTTTCGGAAAGGGGTTCGACTCCCCTCATCTCCACCACATCACAGCTATACAATAAGATGCGTTGTCGCATAATCAAGTTTTGATTATTTTTTTGTAGCCCATAATCAAAACTTTTTTTGATTAAATTTTTAATTCAAATAAAATCAAATGCTTTGCATTCTAGACACTTTTGCTGACTAATCAAAAGTGCCTAGTTGTTTATTAGTAGTTTGATTTTATGGGCTATCATATGATTACAAACGACTTGCACAAATGGGGCAACAGCCTTGAAAGACTTTTTGTTGAGTATTTGTGCTAAGTAGATTTTAAACTTGGCACAAGATGAACAGTTGTTTGCTTCTTATTCCCCTGCACCTTCACTTCTTTTTGTCCAATACTTTTCCATTTTATCAGCTTCTTGCCTTGCTAGTGGTCTTTGCAAACCGCCTGCATGACTTGGAAATTTCATATTCATAAGTTCATTATTTGCCGTTATAAAAGTAAAACTTGCTAAATAATCAATTCTTTTATTATGCACACCTATAATGCTTGAATTTGGAGTGTAAAATGTTGTTATTCTAGGACTATTATAATCAGGTAAATTTTTCATAATTCTACGGATATAGTTTTCTTTAGTTTATTTATCTCATCAATTTGTCCCTTTTGCTTAATTTTAACAAGACTATTTTGCAGATTGCTTATACTGTAAGCAATTGAGTCGTAGAGCAAAATAGCATATCTAGGTGAAATTGGCAAGATAAACATCGCACCAGCACTTGCCATGTCGTAGCCAGACCAAAGTCCTTTTTTCACTGTTAGTAAGTTATAATGTATTAAAGGGTAATCAGAAGTAATAAACTCAACTTCAGAAGTGTTTTTTATCAAAACAAAATCTAAATCGAGTAATACTGTATACTTTTGTATAGCGGCTAAAATTGGACTATTTACAGCATTGTCAATTTTTACTTTATCAAAGATGTCTTTTGGAATCTCTAATTTTTGCCCGTGTGCTTGCTGCATTTTCAACTGTACTTTCATTAACTCTAAAAGTTGCCTTTCTTTTGATTCTGCAGATTCCAAAGTTCTCACATTACATAAAGAAAAATATAGATATAGTCCTTCAAATTCAAGGCTGGTAATATTGTTAAAATGCTCATCATTCAACAATCTGCTATAAACTGCTGCAATAATATTTTCTACCTTAGTAAATAAATCTTCTATTTCTCCATCTTTTCCATACATGTAGCTTTTTGATGCAATGTTTTTAACATTAGCAATATCATCAAAAAACCTACTACTTGCTTTATTCCATTGTGAAACGGTTTTTTTATTGTTAGACCAATTTCTTATATGAAATTGTGGTACATAATGTTGATTTTTCTTTTGTGGCATATAGCAATTATACCATAAACAAACACTTCTATATATCAATTAACAATATAAATTTAATAATGTAAATTTTGACATCTGCTACTGTAAAACCTCACCTTGAATATAAATTTTACAGTTGTTACTTTATCATTACCCACTACTTCTTGTTTTTCAATTACCACTTTCTCTATTGGTTTATAAAGCAACCTCTACGATTGCCAACTCTAATACAATTCTTAGAATTCCAAAGCCCAATGGCAATCAACAAATATTTGACAAGTATATTCTAGCAGAGTTATTAACTCCCAAATTTAGTCTAGATGCAAAAGACAGACTGTTAAAAAATATATCTAAACGACTTGACCTGAAAGCTGAATATCTCTCAAACTTGTAGGTGGAAAAGAGCGTATTTTGGATAGTTTTAGACTACTAAGGAATTACACTACTCTCAAACAACCACATTCATGTTGCGGGCTATCTCTGCCCATGTGTAACCCTCAATAACCCTATAAACAAGTGTGTCAACTACTGCTCCATATAACATACACTCATGTGCATACTGCCGTAACTCTTTTTCTTCTAACTGAAAAATATTGATATTTTCTTGCTTTGTCATAAATTTACTATTGATGCTCAAACATTGATATGTCTATATTGCTTATATACCAATCCGCTTTTTTGCCAACATCATCTAAATCACTTACATTGCGGGCTATTACAAAGTATCTTGCACCGCTATAAGTTATATCATTGATTTCTACTGTGCTTATGACTGCTATACTTGCAACTTCGGACATATCAGTATTCGCTAGTATATTGGATACATTGAGCTTTAAGCCACCTTTGGTTGTGTCAGCCAAACCAATATCCAAATCATACAAGGTAGGTAGTATTATTCGCTGCTCTATTGTTTCATTAGATATTTTATTGACTTCTTCATGCAATAAAGCTAGTTTTAGGATTTGTTTACCTGATCTCCACATATAAGCAGATAGTACAAATCTATCACTGTCTGTTATAACTTGTAAATTTGTAGTTAAAGTGTATTGCTTCTCTGTTGTCTTTAAGCAACCCTACACCATGTGTGTGGCTTTTTATATTATCTTTATCACAACTACCAATTATAAAATCTGCGTCTACATCGGCTAGATTGGTGATTGGATTGTTGGGTAACTGTGATACTGCGGATACTTTTTTAAATCCCTCACCAGTAGAAATTTGCACTTTCTTATCTTGCATTGCATAATTGTTGATAATAGCAAATTCTACCAAATCTGCTCTACCAAATACATCAGGGTATTTTTGTGGCAGCATAGTTGTGTAGGTATTGTCAGTAGAGCTATCACTTACTGTGTTGTATTGAACTTCACTTGTAGTCGTACCTGCACTAAAATTATCCTCCATACCCCATGAAATTGTAAGTGTATTGTGGATACTGTCTGTCCCCAAAGCGTGACAAAATTCACTTAAAAAACTTTCATTGCCAATGACAATAGGGTCTTTGTCGCTATCGTTTTTAAAAACAGTGATTGCGTATTTTGGATACTCTTTGATTTCACCGAATAACAGATCTTTTATCCAGTTCCAACCATTTTTTCTTATATAGCTTTCATCGTTATCAAGACTTACAATTTCAGTTCCAATCACAATATAATCATTGAAAACTTTTTCTTTTTTTATGTTTGATTGTTCACTAATCTCATAAAATCTAGGTTCGCTTGGTATACCTATAATTTGTGACAGTCTATTAAAGTCTTTTGAGAACTCAACCTCACTGATGACATGATTGGCATAATAAGTATTTTTGACTTTGGACACATAAAACCATTCGCCCCTAATATCATACAAGTCACCTGATTGCTTGATTGCACTTAGATTGTCATGCCACTCTGTTTTTGTATAATTGGTATTTCCTGTCCTAATCAAATCACCATATACATTGTTACCAAATTTAACACTATCTACCACTACATCAGTTTGATTTCTAAATTGATTGGCTTGTGGTACTTTGTCATGTTTGCTTGTCATTAGATATTTACGCAAATCAGGTCGTACTTGATTGGAACGCAAGGTATCTTTTGTACGGTATACTACATGAAATATAAAATCATTCACTTTTATATTTGGCATTGAGGTTTTGAAAACTTGACCTAATATTCTTTTTATTGAATATTCAGTTTGTGCAGTTCCACCATTGATGTCTGGCAATCTATAAGATAAACCTTGTATTTTATTGTCACCTAAGTTGTAGTAGAGAGCAAGCCCTTTGTTTGGTTCTGTATCTGCAATAATTCCTAATAACTGATAAATTTCATATCCAAAAATATATCCATTTGAACTTTCTCCATTTTTACCTTTGCCTGCTAAATTGCGTATAGTTCCAGTTGATAGTTTTTTTACCTCCATATCCACAATCTCAATAATATTGCGTGTAGTGTGGATTTCTGCAACATCATTGTAGACTAAATGGTCAGCAGAGCTTGACTTTGGACTTACCCACTCATCAATAATACCGCCTAATTGTACAATATTGGATACATAACTACTGATTGCATTGATATACTCATCTACACTACGACTATTGAATATGGATAATTGTGCTATTCTTTTTAAGATCCAACCTCTTACTTGACCTCCCTCGTATTTAACCGCACTTAAAGCCAGACCAGGATAATTATTTAAATTGATAACAATTCCTGTTGTTTCACCAGCATTCCAATATGCCTCATCATTATTTTTATATGGATCGAACCTTTTGCCAATTGCATTATGATTCTCGTCTTCTTTTCCAATAACGATAGTTGTTTTTTCATCTTCTATCCTTATTTTTGTTACAAGAACACTTATAGAACAAAGTCCTTGTAATGAAAATAAAGGATCGTTATCAAGTTCTCTTTTTTTACCATAATTCATCTTTAAAATTGGCAAAGGCAGTGTAATTTCTTTTGTAGGACTAAGTGGACTTAATGGTTGATAATATAATAATTTTTGCCATCTAGGTCGCCATGTTGCCCAGGCCCATTCAAACATTTTTCCAATATGTGTACTTCGTATAAAATTGTAATCCCAATCGTCCGTTATCATAAAATCAGTTGGATAATTTTGCATTTGAAAAGTTGCCTCTTTGTTAACATCATAATTAGGTTTACTCTCTAAACTTACATCTTGCAGTTTATAAGTTACGGCAATATTATCCACAATCCGCTTTTGGCTATCAACGCTTGCCTCATTGAAAGTTATTTGGTGGTCAAAGCGTTTATTGTCTGTGATGACTGGTTGTGACACAACATCCATAGCAACACACAAATGCCAGTCTTTGTACATGACTAGCTCTTGACTGACTTTACTAGCTCTATTAACTGACTTCAATGTATTAACTTCTACATATTGCCACTTCTCATATATGAACTTTGTGAGAGGGCTAAACTCTTCACTAAATGGTAAGTCCACAATCCCTATGGTCAAATTCGGTGTTAAACCGTCCTTACCGTCCATACCAGTCCACCCCTCAAAGATTGACCAATCAGTACCACCCACACCATGCCAATACAAGTCATAGCGTGTAGATGTCCTTGTCGTATTCCCAGTGTCAAAAATATAAGCATCTCCTATCTCTGTTGTAGCAAAATCAGGCAAAGGGTTATTTGCACTATACAATTCTGCATGAACATTAAAGGCTTGTCCCGCTTTTCCAGGTTCCCCAGTGATATTTCCATTTATCAATATCAGGTATTCATTCCAACCATCAACAACTTCATGAGATATTATTGTACCTATATTTCCTCTACTGTTTATGTTAGTAGAGATTAGGACATCTCCTACTATAAACTCTTTTGCATTGAATCGAATTGTTGCAACTGGTAAATCGTTTTCACCTTTTATTTCAATATCGATTGTAAATATTCCATTACCTCTATCTCCTTTATCACCTCTTCGAGGAAAGCCACTTGTGCCTGCATACTTGCTATTGCCTTGCTTTGAATTGCAAGTTTACATTCTACAAACTTGCTCTCCAACCTTCTGTTCTGGGGTGAAGTTATCAGAAAACACACTCCTCTTTCAGCTCCTGCTATACTCTCTGCCTCAATATCGTTTATCGGGCAAGATTTTGAGTACAGCTCTACAAGATCGTGTATGTCGTTAGGATTTAGGCCAAAGATAAAAGAGTACTGACAAGCATTGATGACAGCAGATGCCTTAATCGCTATCCGCCCAACAATATTTTTATATTTTACATATACTAAACTTTGGTATGGGTCAAGAATCAAAAAAATATTTTATATTTAGCACGGCATTAAAAAAGGTAGCAACGCTAAGTACTATACTTATAGTACTTATGTTTGCAATAGGCTTTGTCTTAATTGAGCCAAATTTTAAGTTTAAAGGTTTAAAAAATTTAGATGAGGAAAAATTTTTTAAACCCGTAAACACAGTTTTACTCGACGCAAAAGGTAAACCATTAGAAATAAGTCATCAAATTTTGGTAGATATCAAAAAAGTACCCAAACACACAATAGATGCATTTATTTCAATCGAAGATCACAGATTTTTTGAACATCATGGATTTGACCCTTTTAGAATACTCAAAGCAACCGGAAAAAATATTAGAGCGTTTAAATATAAGGAAGGTGCTTCTACCATAACTCAACAGCTAGTAAAAAATACGCATTTGAAATCTGAAAAAAAATTGAGTAGAAAACTTGATGAAATCAGAATAGCAAGAGAATTGGAAAGAGTTTATACAAAGGAACAAATTTTAGAAAAGTATTTTAACATTCTTTACTTTGGTAAAGGGATACAAGGGCTGGGAAATGCTTGCAAAAAATTTTTTAACCAACAATATCAAAATATCACACTAGAACAGTCTGCACTATTAGCGGCAATCATAAATAATCCACTACTATATAATCCATTTAACAACAATGAAAAAGCTGTACAAAGACGAAATTTGGTACTTGAACAAATGTACAAAAGAAAGTTTATTTCAAAAGAACAACTAGACAAAGCAAAGGCACAAAAAATATATGTAATACAGGAAAATGACTACATGTATTCATTATCTAGCTTAATTCATAGTGAAATGAGTAACCTACCAGATAAAGACATAACAATACAGACAGACATTGACAGTAACTTTACAAAACAGGCATATAAAATTATAAAACAGCAAAAAAAAGAAGATTTTGATATATCTGTCGTGCTGATAGAAAACCAATCCAACAGTATAGTATCAGCAATATCGACACAATGCAAAAATTTAGCAACAGTTAAAAGACAGCCAGGCTCTGTACTAAAACCCATTGTAGTATATGCACCCAACTTGGAGTGCAATAACATCAGTCCATCTACTCCAATTTTGGATAAAAAAACAGACTTCAACGGATTTAAACCTAAGAATTACAACGATAAATATTTAGGATGGACAACGGTTGAAGAAAGTTTGGCACATTCTCTAAATAATCCAGCGGTAAAATTATTGCAAGAATATGGTGTAGAAAACTGTATTAAATTTGCACAAAATTTTGGAATTGATTTTGACGACAAAGACGACAATCTTTCCATAGCTCTAGGTGGTATGACAAACGGCGTTTCACTCATTGACCTTGTGACAGCATACAGCTCATTTGCTAATTTAGGAATTTTTCAATCTAGTAGTGTAGTCAAAAAAGTTAGCCATCAAGATAGAGTAATTTTTTGTAAACCTTTTTTTAAAAAACAAGTTATGAGAGCAGATGCAGCCGAATTATTAAATGAAATGCTTATGCACACCGCTAAAACTGGAACAGCAAAAGCCTTGTCAGATTTAGATTTTGAAGTAGCTGCAAAAACTGGCACTGTGGGAAACAAAGAATACAATACTGACGCGTATTGCTTGGCATTCACAAGCAAACACAGTATTGGCGTATGGCTTGGCGGAGATAAAATGTCTCCAAAAATTACAGGTGGAGGGTTGCCTACACATATTGCAAAACAGCTATTAAAGCTCTTATACCAAAAAGAAAACCCTGCACCATTACAAAAAAGCGGCAAAGTGACAACTAAATACTTTGATGCCGAAGTTTTTAAAAAGTATAATACAATACAACTTGCATCAAATCATTTACCTGCACAAAAAAAATTGAAAGGAAGTTTTTCTTTATATAATCCCCCATCTCCGTCACCATTACAGCCTATCAAACATGAGGAAATTTTGGAATACTATATAAATAACACAAGATAAAACAAAATAGTTATTGGAAACAGCAGTATCCAATAACTTTTAACTAAGTATTTTCTTTAAAAAATAAATGACCTTAATGACCTTCAATTCAGTGCTTGTCCAAAATACTTAAACTAATGCCATCTCCTACTGGTAAAATTGCAGTTATCAAAGGTGACTTTTGAACATCACATAAGAACTGCCTTAACTTGCGTATCATTGTAGTAGATTTACCGTCATTCTGTTGTACTAAGCCTCTAAAAAGCACATTATCACATATCAATACACCACCATCACTTAATAATTGTACAAGGTACGGCAACAGTTCAACATAAGCACTTTTAGGGCCATCCATAAAAATCAAGTCAAATTCTATCTGTTCACAGTGCAAAAAACTGGATAAATTTGGAACAATATTTCTACAATCACCTTGCAAAACAATTGCTCTATCAAAAAAATTCTGCTCAAATATGTGATTTGCAACGCAAACATATTGTGCATTTTTTTCTATACTTATCAAGCGAGTGCTACTTGATGCATTTTTTAGCAGTACACAACCACTGTAACCTATACCCGTTCCTATTTCTAAAATCTGTGAAGGTTTTTTCAGTGCTACTATTGTCTGTAAAAATTGTGCAACTTCATGACTAATTATAGGTATCTTATAGTCTTTGCCCAATTTTTTGACTTCATCTAAATTAACTTTGTTGACAGTTTGCATGTCTATCTTGTTTTATAAATATAACCTATATTAATTTTCCAAAATCATGGATAATATCATGGGATTTCTACGAGTTTTGCTAAATAAATATGTTTTTAGTTCCTTTCTTATTATATTTTTCAACAAATTCCAATCTGCCAAATCTTTTTGATCTAATCTAGAATATACTTGCATGACGACATCCTTCGCTTCGTCAATCAATTCTTCTGTTTCTTTCATGTAGACAAAGCCACGACTTGTCACTTCGCATGCAGTAATTTCCTGACTGCGAGTATCAATGCCAAGCACAACGACAAACAACCCATCTTCACTAAGATGTTTTCGATCTCTCAACACAACTTGTCCGACATCTCCTACACCCAAGCCATCTACAAGCACTGCCCCTGCCACAATTTTGTCACCCAACCTCATTGTTCTACTATCAAACTCGATACAGTCACCCAAATCTCCAATGTAGATATGTTGCGGACTCATTCCCATAGACATAGCAACTTCAGCATGCTTTTTCAAATGCCTAGGTTCGCCGTGAACTGGTATAAAGAACTTTGGCTTAACCAACGACAAAACTAACTTCAACTCATCTTGATATCCATGTCCGCTTGCATGTACTTCTGCAAAACTCTCATAGATAACCTTGGCACCTTTGCGGTACAAGTTGTTTATTACAGTATTTATCATCCGTTCGTTTCCTGGAATAGGAGAAGCAGATATTACAATAGTGTCCATTGCACCTATCATGACTTTATTAAACTCATCGTTTGACATTCTAGTCAATGCACTCATTGGTTCACCTTGACTGCCCGTAGTGACGATAACCAAATTGTTATCTGAAATATCTTTTATTTGGTCTATATCTACCAATATATTTTTGTCATATTTCAACTCACCAATTTTAGAAGCTATGTCCGCAACATTGAGCATACTTCTACCTCTAAAAGCCACACGCCTTTTGTGTTTTTTGGCTAAGTCCAAAATCTGCTGTATTCGGTGAATATTGGAAGAGAATGTAGCAATAATCAAACGCCTGTCTAAATTGTCCAAAAAGATATTGTTCAATGCTCTGCCTACACTTGTTTCACTCATTGATATTCCCAATCTTTCTATGTTTGTGCTGTCAGACAGCATACATAGCACTCCTTTTTGTCCTATTTCAGCTATTCTTACCAAATCAGTAGGCACTCCACCAATTGGAGTAAAGTCCACTTTAAAGTCACCAGTAAAGAATACAATGCCAACAGGAGTAGTTATGGATAGAGCACAACTGCCTGGTATTGAATGGTTAACATGAATAAACTCTACTTTAAAACTGTTACCAAGAGATATAACACTTTTTGGGCGTACTGTGTTTAAAACAAAACCCTCCATTTTGTTTTCTCTAAGCCTGCCCTCGACAAGTGCAAGTGTAATATTGGTACCAAAAACAGGTGCCTTTATGTCCCTTAATAAATATGGCATTGCTCCTATATGGTCTTCGTGACCATGCGTCAAAATAATACCTTTGATTTTTGAATGATTGTTAACCAAATAAGTGAAATCTGGAATGACTAGGTCAACGCCAGGCATATCAACACTAGGAAAGGTCATCCCACAATCAACGATGATAATTTCATCTTTATATTGTAACGCCGCCATATTTTTCCCAATTTCACCTATGCCTCCCAAAAACATAATTTTAAGTGGCAAATCAATCTTCTTTGTTTGATTATTCAAAACAAATACCTCCATAATATTCTTAAAACACCTAATACAACAAAATTAAAGCAAGCAGAACAAAGACAAACATCGTTTGTTATTTTGTACCTACAATTCTTTAATATTGTTAAAAGGTATTATGTAAAAACCCCTCTTGACTTAAAAATTAAAACAAAATGTTAAAATTACATTAAATAAAGACAGTATAATTTTCAATAAAAAATACTTTAAATCACAAAATTTTGTCATGTCAAAATTTTTAAAAAATATCTAAATCAAACATACCGTTGTGAATAGAAATAGTTTGCTTCAATTGTCTCAATAGTTCTCTGTTAAACTCACTATAATCATCCATATAACTTAGTATATGAACAAAAATTCAAAAATATTAAAAACTGGCAACCCATCTACCACTCAAATGACTGTGTTTCATGCCTACTCTTTCAAAACCATCCTAACAATATCTTATTAAAAGACTAAGATTATTTTAACATATTTTTTAATGCTTGTCAACACTTTTATGCTATTTTAACAAGGCAACCTTTTGCATAGCTTGCCCTATGAGCACCTAACTATACGGATATTGAGGCTCTTCTTTCAGGTGACAAGCAATTGATAGCAAACAACTTTTTGAGAACAAAAATAAAAGACCCCAGCGTTTTTGCTAAGGTCTTTTATGAGTATTGGATGGTCTGATATCCGAGCATGTTAGTGTTCGTATCATCTCAACGACTTTGTGTTCATATCATTAGTAATTGTTTTTTGGGCGTTAATGTTAGCTGACACATTAAAACCACCTGCAAATAAATCTACAAATGTCTTTATTGAATTTGGAAATATACTATATAATTGCGGCAGCAACTTGTATTTCCCACCGATATAATTTACTGGACTTTTAACAAATCTTCTTTTACAGCAATCTTTCTACATGTCAGTTGATGCTGTGCATTTGTGCAACACAATTGTAGTTCTATTTAAACAAAGACATGTCGCTGGATTGCAACATGTCTTTATTTAAAGTTGTTATAATTTATCAATATTGGTTCTTAAAAATCCACTGTACAAAACAATTCCATCTTGTGCATTCTTATCGAGCAACTGCAATCTTAGATTATTTAAAGCTATATCACCGAATATATCATAACATATTAGTAAATTTTTTCTAATTCCATTTTGTGTTACAACTAAGGTAATGTGACTCTTTTTATCTAAAGCATAACTTTCCCAAATAATCTCTATTGTAGTAGTTTTGCCATTATACACAATATTGATTTCAGAATTTCTTTGATACATAGTTTTTATAAATTTAGCTTCTAAAAAACTAAATTGGTTTTGCAAAAATTTTTGATTAACACGCATATATTTAAATGAGATTGTTTTTATTTAATTACTCCCCACTTTATAAGTTTAAAAATCTCCATCATATAATTAGGCTTCTTGTATTCCTTGTTATATCTATTCCAATATCAACAATACTGACACCAGACCTATGAATTCTACTTATCCAAGTTGCACTATGAACCTTTCCCAGTTGAGAAGTCAATTTCTCGTCCAACACAGCCTTCACTCTTGTATATCCTGGCATACCATTATAAATTAGATTCCTCAAATGTGTCCATGTTGCAGCCTTGTTGCGGTACACTGTAGTGTTTCCTAAAACATCATATACACATCTCTCATTGTTGTCGTTATTTAAAAAGATAACAATAAATTAGAAAGCTAGACAATAAATTCAACACCTAGCTCTCTAAATTAACTATTATTTTATCCAAATAGAATTTTAAAATTTCTTTCACCTGGTTGATTTGAGCGTTATATGTTTTTCCGTTCAAAAAAACATTACTTAATAAGTCTTGTTGCATTATATTGTTTTTGAAACTTATATAAAACTTCTTATCTAAATAACTAAACTCAATGAAAATTTTACTGTCACCTTTTATAAAGATAAAAGTTTCATCATTACTATATTTTTGAACATTCGAAAAATAATATCCATAATTAGATAAAAATGCAAAATCTTCACATATCTTTTTTTGAGTAGTTTTAAAAAACATATTATTATCTTATAAAAAGTTTTGGCATATTTCTAAGATTCCAATAACCTCTTAACATCAACATTTCTCTACCATAAGAACCAGTGAGTGAGCCACCCAAGTTATAAATTGTGCCACCTTTTTTTACGACGTTATTTATAAAACTATAATTATTAGCCCAACCTAGTTTTTGAGTTAGTCCTCTGCCTAATATTTTTTCAAATTTAGCATAGCCTGGTATTCCATATAATAAGCCAAACCCCTGGCATTTGTACTTCCTTAAATTCACCCATCTTACCAATTAATACATCTTATTATACTCTATTTGTACACCATTTGTCAAGAAAAAAGCAACCAACAATAAATGCTGGTTGCTTTTTGTAAAGTTTGTAATATTATTTGTACTATTTTTGTCTAATGCGATAAAAAATATAAAAGATTAAGAAAATTATCAATAAAAGCACTGCCCATGCTATTATTGCCACTAAAACATCTTTCCAACTCATTCTACCATTATCACCAAACATTGCGGAAATAGAACCACCCATACACTTAAACACATATCCAATAAAATCAAATACTTCTTTCAATTAAAGCCTCCTTATATATTATTTATAATCATCGATTTATCTTTTATTAATATTTGACATTCCCAAAATGAATGAAAATAAGTTGGATGCAACTATCTTATTTGTAGGGTTCTTTTTAGAATACTTTATTATCCGTGATAAGTTCCCATTGCCACCGCTTCCAAAACCACTTATTCCTTCTACTCCTAAAATGAATGCTTGTGTTCCAAGTGTCAATAATGCATTTTTTCCAACTTCTCCCCAGTTCCAGCCGTTACCTTCTGACACTCCACGCAAACCTGTACTCAATCCACTCACTGCTGTTTTTCCTAGTGCAACACCTACCTACCTACCTACCTACCTACCTACCTACCTGCTATCCCTAGTCCTACAATTCCTCTCATTGATGTTCCCTAGCCTTTGTGTTAACACATTGACTAGACTGGTTGTCTTGTCCTCGTGCTGGTAGTAGTTGTACTCACTTGATATGTTATACACATCAATTTTATTACCTATAAAAAGAATCACCACTTACATGGTGACCTCTTTCTCTGATATCTTTGAACTCAATGAAAATAAAATATTATGTTAGCATTTTTAGAATCATATCGAAATCGACATATTGGTTATATTCAAACTCATATTCAATGTTAGCTTTCTTTCCTTTTCCTCCTTTATTAATTAGAGTTCCACCTTTTTCATACATTTTATCCAATTTTTCTAACATTTCATTTATATTTTGTTTGTCAATTTCAATATTGATCGTAAAAGTTGGGTGTTTCATGAAACCTAACTCAACAATTGCATTATCAATTATTAAACTATCTTTTATTAATTGACAATATTTTTCTTTGCCAAACTTTTTTAGACAATCTAAAAAATAACTATATTCACCCTCACTAAGTTCAATTATCATTTACTTTTCCTCCTTGCGCTTAGCGCATTTTATAGAATAGATCGATGTGCTCCGCCGTGACCTAGTCTCTAAAAATGCAATAGTCCGCTAAGTCCATAATTTTTTGGTTTTCCGGTAAGGTTATTCTAAACTTTGAAGAAGTTTCGCTTATATCCTGGGGATATTACCGTTATCATACTTCTCTTTCCATAATCACTCAGGGCTGCAACAGGGCTTATAGTATGCTTGTACATATATCATTTGAAGGAGATTACTTGAAAGCCTAAGCTTTCTTTTTGTAGTTTAACACTTGTAAGCAGCATCTCGTCATCAAGCAAAATTCATTCATCAGCAAAATCCGTGTCAAACCTACTCCCACTTCTTCAAGTCTCATTTGCCCCATAAGACTCTTAAATCCCTAGCAAACTTTGCCGCATTAAAATATGACTGCCCTTTAAACACGCTTGTCACCGTATTCACGGAATATCCGTCTAATACGGCTGAATTTTAATTTGAAATTTACTGCTCATTTGCATCTACTTTTAACATTGTCAAAAACTCTGGTCTTGTTGAGTCCAGAAGTGCCGATATAAAAGAGATAAAACTTTCAATTTCATTTATTTTTTGCATCAAATTTACTAAACATATTTTCTTGACACTTTTATGTGACGGCTTTCTATCTTTGTTTATTGGGTAGCGAAATAACATAGAATCTACATCCATATTGTGAAATTCGTTTATATAATTTTCAATATTTTGCATTCTCTCTTTCTCTTTAAGATTAAAATCTTTTAACTGTTTATCAGTGTATCCTTCCAATTCAATTTTATTATTTTCATTCATCAAAGTCTCTATCATCGGCTTAACTTGATTGCTCCAAACTGATAACAATAAATGGTTTGTATTTTTTAGAAATTTGCTTTTTTGCTCATCGGTATCTTTTGAATAATATAAATACAAATCCTTTAATGACAACTCTAAGTACTGTCTATATAGAAAACAAGCTGGAAAAATTGCATTATTTTTTGACTCATCATTGCCCTTAATGAGTGCATCCATAATTATAACATTTGCGGCTTCCCTATATCCTGTCAGATATGAAAAAAACTGTGCAACTTCTTTTTGTGGTTTTATTTCTGCATTTGTGCTATTATTCTTTGAGTCCAAAAATAATTTCCTTGCCTTGTTTTTTTCTTGGCTTCCAAACATGTAATGGTATAACTCATTTGTCGACCCTCTTGCCCCAAACAAGCTATCTTTGCCATTTATAGCCCCATTCAACATAAATCTTAAAGCATTTCTATGACTCTTTTCTACTTCATTCTCTTTATTTGGCTCAAAAACTATTGTTTCTTTGGCAGTGCTTATGTTTTGCATCTACACTACCTCCAAGGCGGATATTTTTTCACATTACTATCAACCAAATTATTGCTTTGCATTTTTAATTTGTTTAATTTTTCCATATAGGTATTATATCATATTTTGGGATAGCTTGCTATGGAAATCGCGTTTAAATTTAATTTTTTCTAACTTTTTAGTTCCAGAATCTCCGCTTTCAATTTTCGATTTAACTTTTTTATTAAACTGAATTTCCCTATCTCTTCTCCGCTCAAGTTTATCACTCTCGTTTTTTAGTTATCACTGGATGCTCTCTCCCCTATATCTTGTGGTTTGGGCATAAAAAAGGTGTCCTATTCATCTTACTTAAAATATTAAGACTTTTGACACCTGAAGTTGGAGCGGAAGACGAGGGTCGAACTCGCGACATTTACCTTGGCAAGGTAACGCTCTACCACTGAGCCACTTCCGCATAGCTTATTGTTTATTGTACTAAATTATTTTCAATTCAAAAAGTGTGAAAATTTTTGCTGTATAATAAGTTTGTCACAATTTTATTTTTGGTGCGGATGAAGGGACTTGAACCCCCACACCGAAGTACTGGTTCCTAAGACCAGCGCGTCTGCCATTTCGCCACATCCGCAAACACAATAAAAAAGACAGTATACAAAAACAATATTATTGTATACTATCCTGAAAAAAATGTCAAATGTTTTTGACAACTTTTTTATTAATTTTTAAATTCTCATATAATTAGAGCTGTGTTGCGTCACCGATTTCAAAGCCATTGGACACTATTTGAGGGATAAGCAATTCTAACATTTTGGGAGTACCTGCATTTGTTATGTGCAACAGAATTATACTGCCAGAATGCAATCTGCCCAACAACTTATCACTGCACTTAGATGGGTCAATTGGTTTTTTTGACCAGTCAGCAATAGCGTTGCTCCATAACACAGTTTTAAGTCCATTTTGATGTGCACACTTTAATACACGCTCATCAAATCTACCATGTGGAGGTCTAAAATGCTTGATAGAGTGCGTAAATTTTTCATTAAACTTTTGACTAAAATCTTCTATATCTTTTTTTAAATCTTGATCACTTTGCTTTGGTAAGTCAAGATGATTGTCTGTATGATTGCCAATTATATGCCCATCAGCAATCATTTTATCAATAATTTTATCTTCTTTTAAATAATTACCACATAAAAAGAAAATTGCTTTTATTTTATGTTTTGCTAAAATATCCAAAACTTGCATAGTATAACCAGCTTCATACCCTAAATCAAAAGTTAGGTAGACAATATTTTTTTGCTTATCGCCCAAAAAAATACCATTATTATCTTCTAGCATACCTTGTGCAAAGTCAGGTACTTGTGGAGTCCAACCTTTTTTTTGATGTGTCAACCCCCAACTTATAACATGAGAGCTAAAAATAGCACTCAAAATAAAAATTGTCAGTACACTACTAAAAACTTTTTTCATAGTTATAGTATAAGTAATTTTCTGATTTTAAATATCTTTTTTTATCACTTTTGTGAGATGTTTATTTTTTAGTATAATGAATCCTAAAACTATAACAATCAAAGTATCTGGTAGGAGATATAATAAGTTGTACATAAAGCTATAACTCCATGCAAGCCCACCTACCAAGTCACCTTGCCATATTCCAAAATCAATACCATTTGACCAAAATATTACTCCACTTAAAGTATGTGAAAATATTCTAAACAAAAAATACAATACTACACCCCAAAAAAAGCCTTTATGCTTATGGTACTCTGATGATAAACTCATGTTTTTATTACATACACAGGGCCAACAGAGAAAAGATGCAGGTAGAACATAATCAAGTAAAATGCTCCAAACATTTATAAAAAAAATTCCAAAAACAAATTGCAACAATACAAAGCTACAACAATATAGGATAGATTTTCTAAAGCCATAAAAATAACTGTATAACAATAGTGGTAAAGCAGAACCTGCTGTGACATCTCCACCTAATGGCATTCTCCAAATAGGAAAAATATATAGTAAAAATGACAATGACAAACAAACTGCTCCTATAACTACTTCTCTTGTTTTTACGCTTGCATTTTTTTTAAGGTCCATATATAGACTATTATAACTTATAATATAATTTTACACAACTATTTTGATAATATAAAAGTTCTACATATCTTCCTAACGTCTTCTAATATATTTGCTGCTAACTGAACGACTTCTTGTCCTGCTGGAATATCTTGAAACTTGACTGCTCTTTTTTTTCTTCACAAAAATGACTATATTTGCCAAAATTAACAAACCTAATGTGGCTGCCGAAACACCTATAATAGCCCTACTGATAGTTTTGCTTTTGTTGGCGTCAATTCTGCCATCATACTCTACAATCAAAGCATAGGGACTTTCTTCACCCTTTTCATTTAAAGCACACACATAATACATAAGATAATCGTCACCTGCTGTATTTATATCTGTCCAAATCAAAAGTGTACTCTCAGCAGCTTTTGCAAATCTAGCTTCGTTAATACTCTTGTATACTACATATTTTATAGCATCATAGTTTATATCCCAACTAATAATAATATCCTTACCATGCTTGACCAAAGCAGTCCCCTGCACCAAACTTGGAGCATTCTTGTCTTTAAAATTTAGATTATTAAACTTTTGTTGTGATTCACTATTTTTACAATCATGCAAAAGACCACAAGTATGGCTATTTTCAGCACACAAAAATAAATAAAAACTATTTAAAAAAATTAAACAGCATGCAATAATTCTGACAAATTTTTTCATAAAACTTTCTCTTTGATATTTATTTAGTGTGTGTAAAATCTATCAATTATACAAAATTGGTCAAAAGTATCTACGTTCTTTTTTGACTCAATGGATAGTTTTTTACTATTCGTTACTTAGACATTTTTATCTACACAACGCTATACCAGTTGAAAGCTCTATTCCCACCAATTTATTTAGCACTGTCCACTAATATAAAAATATAAAACAATGCTCACAAATAAGCAAGTTCTCCAATTTTAGCGAACCACAATTTATTGTATTTTAACTAGTAAAAAAATAGGTTCATCGTTTTTGATAAACCTATTTTTTACTTTACTAGTATGAATAAAAATTTATTCAGCATTAGGGTCAGCAAACTGACTATTGTAAAGTTCTTGATAAAAACCACCTTTTGATATCAACTGTTCGTGATTACCACTCTCTACAATATCACCTTCTTTCAACACCAATATCAAATCAGCATTTTTTATTGTCGACAGTCTATGTGCTATTACAAAGCTTGTTCTACCTTTCGATACCTTATCCATAGCATCTTGTATATGTTGCTCTGTTCTTGTGTCAACATTTGAAGTAGCTTCGTCAAGTATTAGGATAGGACTATTTTGGACCATTGCTCTCGCTATGGTAATCAACTGCCTTTGACCTACGGATATATTTGTTTCATCATTAATTTTGTGGTCATACCCTCCTTCCAATGTCAAAATAAAGTGATGAATATTGGCAGCCTTACAGCACTCTACAACTTGTTCATCAGTGACACCTTGCTTTGCGTATATCAAATTCTCCTTTATTGTACCTTCAAATAACCAAGTATCTTGCAATACCATGCCAAACATTGAACGCACATCAGCTCTTGCCATGTCACTTATGGGTACTCCATCTATCTTAATAAGACCTTGCTGAGGCTCATAAAAACGCATCATCAAGTTTATAATGGTTGTTTTACCTGCACCCGTAGGTCCTACAATGGCCACTTTTTGCCCAGACTTTATATCGGCAGAAAAGTCTTTTATTACAGCATGCTCTGGGTCATAACCAAATCTCACATTTTCAAACTTGACATCACCCTTTACATTTTTCAAACTCACTTTGTCTTTATCTATTGGCTGCTCTTTTTCATCTAGAAACTCAAAAACTCTCTCTGACCCTGCTGCACCTGACTGCAACAATCCAAGCCCTTGTGCCAACTGTCCAAATGGCATCATAAATAGTCTAGAATAAACTAAAAATTGTGTTATAACACCCAAGCTAGCTATTGAATTATTGTTCAACAAAAGCACACCGCCAACAATTACAGCAATATAACCCAAATTACCTACAAATGCCATAAGTGGCCACATTAGACCTGTCAAAAACTCTGCGTTCTTTGAGCTGTTTGCAAGTTTTCTATTTGTCACATCAAACATTGATTGAGCCTTTGTCTGTCCTCTAAAAGCAAGCACTACACTTTGAGCAGAGTAATTTTCTTCTATTTGACTATTCAACTGACCAAGATAATCTCTCTGTTGTTTTTGATACTTTTGTGATTTACTCATTACCAAACCTATCAGTATAAAACTTATAGGCACAGTGGCAATTGTTATCAAAGCCATCTTCCAGTTTACAATAAGCATAGCTGTAATCAAGCCAATAATCAGCAAAAATGATATTATTGTGGGCACCATGCCTTCGTTGAGTGATTGACCAATGATAGAAACGTCATTGGTTGTTCGAGACAACACGTCACCAAATCCTACTTTATCGTAATAACTCAAAGGCACACGGTTAATTTTTGTAGCAATTTCGTTGCGCATTTTTTTAGTAGACTTCGCCGCTACTCCTGCCATCATAAAACCTTGAACATAGTTACAAATAAAAGTAACCGTGTAAAAACCAATCAAAATTGCACCATACTGCGCTACTTTACTCAACCCATCAGCTACAATTTGCTTTGCGTCTGTTGACTGCAATTCGGGAGGAGTTGACTGTAATATTCCAAAGTCTTTGACCATATCAAAAATCGAATCTGTCAATTTTTGAATTACACTAGGTCCCAAAATCTGAATTACTGTTGCTCCAATCGCAAATAAAATGGATACAACCAAAATAAACCGCCAAGGTTTTAAGTATTTCAACAATCTGCCCATACCTACTTTAAAGCTCTTGGGTTTTTGAAATACCATTTCTGCAAAAGCATCGCCTCCATTGAGACTGTCACTCTTTATTCTATCAGAATCTAATTCTTTATTTTTATTTTCTGCCATACTAAACTCCCAACTCCTCCGCTGTCAATTGACTAAAAGCAATTTCTCTATAAACGTCACAAGATTTTATCAACTCACTGTGAGTACCTTTACCTACAACCTCACCTTGATCTAAAACCAAAATCAAGTCAGCTTCCATAATACTTCCCACTCTTTGTGCTACCACTAAACTAGTGGCATTTGAAGCACTCTGTTTCAAAGCGTCACGGACAGCTCTGTCTGTTTTAAAGTCAAGTGCAGAAAAACTGTCATCAAAAATGAAAATCTCTGGCGTTATTGCAACGGCTCTCGCTATACTCAATCTTTGTTTTTGACCACCGGACACATTTTTACCACCTTGCGCAATGTGCGTTTGGTACCCGTTATCCATTTTGGTTACAAATTCGTGAGCGGAAGCAACAATTGAGGCTTGCTGTACAGCTTGGTCATCTTGTCTATCCAATCCGTAGCTAATATTTTGATGAACAGTACCACTAAACAGAAGCGATTTTTGTGGAACATAACCGATACTGGACAATAAATCTCCCTGCTTTATGTCTTTTACATTCACACCACCAACTAAGACCTCTCCGCTAGTCGCATCATAAAATCTAGGTAACAGGTTTACAATTGTAGATTTTCCGCTACCCGTACTGCCAATGATTGCCACTGTCTGCCCTGCACTTGCTTTAAAGCTTATGTCCTTTATGACGCACTCTTCAGCTCCCGGATATTTAAACGACACATTTTTAAATTCAATGTCCCCACTTTTTATAAAACTTTTTGGATGTGACGGATCAGAGACACTAGGTGTAGTGTCTAACACTTCGTTTATTCTTTTGCTACTGACAATAGCACGCGGTATCATTACAAATAAAAATACCACGCCCATAAATGCAAACAACACTTGCATAGCTAGCATGACTGTTTTTATTATAGCACCTGCGTTAAATGACCCGTACCCCAATATAGAATCGCCGACAAGCTTACCACCCAACCAATAAATTGTCAGTTGCATGCCGTTCATGATTACAACCATAAAAGGCCAAATAAAAGCGGATAGCCTGTTCATAAACAAGTCCAAAGACTGCACATCTTTTGCAACAGTATTGAGTTTGTCCTCTTGATAATTTGCTGCATTGTACGCCTTTACTACTCTTAAACCAGTCAAGTTTTCCCGTGCGACACTGTTTAACTTATCTGTCATTTTTTGAGTTTTTATAAACTTTGGAATAAACATTCCAATTATACAAGCCAAACCTACAATCAACAAAAGTATCCACAGCCCTCCGTACAACATGAGCTGTGTGTCCACTTCACTTATTTTGACAATAGCCCAAATAGCACTCAATGGCGCTGCAACACCTGTTCTCAACAGTGTAATAAAAGCCATCTGTACTTGCGCTATGTCATTTGAAGACCTAGTGATAAGGCTTGCTGTGCTAAACTTGTTTATTTCAGCAAATCCAAATGTTTGAACTTTAGCAAAAACATCTGCACGCAGTCGCTTGCCATACTGTGTTGCAATTATGGCAGCAAAATAACTAGCTATTATGGTGCTCGTCATGCTACCAAGTATGAGTAATAACATTTTCCAACCATTTTCCCAACTATCACTGTTAGAGGGAATTTTGGTAGGTTCTAACATTTTGTTTACATAGTCTGGCAAAGTGACATCAAAATACACTTGCAAGACCACAAAGCCCAACAAAATGATAGCAAAGACCCAATCAATTGGTCTTAATCTTAAAAATAACTTTATCATTGTCTTTAAATATTAGCATAAATTGCACTTTTTTGTCAAGTAATTTTTTAAATAAACTACCAATCATTGTTGACACAAATGATGAGATGTGGTATACTAAAACTATGGTTTGGATTTTTGTCTTGGTTGTATATTTAATTACTGCAAATATCTTTGCATACATTGCTATGGCAAAAGATAAAGATGCCGCACAAAAAAAACAGTGGCGTATAAAAGAAAGCACACTGATGTGGATAGCTGCATTGGGAGGTTCTATTGGCATGCTTTGGGCAATGCACAAACTAAGACACAAAACAAAGCATGATAAATTTAGATTGGGCGTACCTTTAATATTGCTGTGTCAAATACTGTTAGCAATATTTATTATTGTCATGATTTACAAATAACAGACAGTGAAACAATTTTAATTTAAATTGTAAATTTTTACAATTTAAATTTGATAAAAAAATCAAGTAAAAAAGCTGTACAAAGCATGACATTTTGTACAGCTTTTTTGCACTGTAACTTTGCTAAACTAAATAGATATTGAATCATTAAAAATGATATCAGAATCTTGACTTTCATTATAATTTTGTCTTGCTTTTAAACATCTCTTATGCATACCTTTTGCACGCTTAGCGTATATAAACCCTACCATCAATATTGCCACAGACAACACAATTTCCAAAGTCAAAAACAGCGGTGATTCTAGAAAATCTGAATTTTCATTGCTATAAAAAAATTGCCTAAGCAATGCCACGCCAATTGCCAAAACTACACAAGCAATGTACGCAAAGTCACCTAATCCAAAAAGTTTGAGGTTTTGCTTGTGTGCATACTCTGTGATGCGGTTGAGCTTTGCCATACATGTTGTATACACGATAAAAGAACCAATGGCATGCATCAACAAGGCAGTCCAAAAAGAAGAAAAAATACCCAAAAACACAAAAGGTATAAGTGTAACGACAATAAACACACACCTAATTGTGTTTGCCAGCGCTGTCATGGACAGTCTTAACTCATTTTCCTTCAAGTCAATCAAGTTTGCCAATCGACTGCCTTTAAACTTCCTTGTGTTGTAAATGCTATCTATTATGCCATATGCCTTCAATTTTCTTCGCAATTTTATTTCTTTTATATATTTTTTGCGATATTTTTCGTATGAGATACCCACAAGCACCCAAGACACAAACATTGCATAAATTCCTACACCTACTTTTAGCAGTATCCAGGGCGCTATTTTTAGCTGTTCTATGTCACCATACAGTGAAACTAAGTACTCCACAAACAAAATGACAATGGGCAGCGTACAGCAAACAATGTAGGACACAGTTTCAAATTTAAAGAACTTTGCACCTACCTTAAAGTCTGTAAATAGAGAGGCGTATATCCTAGTCCGGACAAAAGACATGCCCACGAGTACAATCAAAGCATATGCAAACATCAAAGCTAAATGGATAATAATATAAACATCATCACCTTCAAATAAAAGTGGTGTAAGTGCTGAAATTGGAATCAAAAATATGCACATAGAAAGGCAAGGGACTAAATTGATTAAATAATCCCTCGCACTTTGGTACTGCAAATCTGTCATCTTTGATTTCAAATCTTGTTGAGACAAATTTGTATCAATCATAATCCACCTCTTTTTTAACTTTTTCTTTAAGAATCAAAAAGCAATTAATAAAGTAGTTACAAAAACTATAAATGGCAACACCGTAACAATTTTCCAATATAACACATCAATTGGTTGTTTAAAACTTTTAGAATTTACAATAATCATCAAGTACAAGTAAATCAATAGTGTTATTGTTGATGATACATAGTCTATATACAAATTTTTCTTTTTTAGTAAATCTAACAAATATTGCCATAATTGAAGCAAAGAAAAAAGAACACTTAAAATTGTCTGCAAAACCAACATAGAAAAATTTTCGCTGACTTCTCCATCTATTTCCTGAATTCTGTTTTTGTAAAACAAATATTAAATGAAACAACCTCTTCTATAAACCAAACTGTCTCATAATATGGGTTTAAAGGTATTTAATCTTGTACTTTTTTAAATACAGTAACGAAGAAAAATATTGTAAACAAACCATATGTCAACAATGGAATAGTCGATATGATTCGCCAATATGATGCATCTTTAAATTTGTCGTCAAACTCTATTATCTTTCCGATAGCAACATTAAAAATTAACAGAGTGTATATAAACAATATAGAAAAACTTATTATAAGAAATACTTTTAAAACATTATACTTGTTTTTACTATATAATAGGATACAAACTACCGCAAAAACTACATATAGTACACTTAGAATTGTTTGACAAAAAAACATAACCAAATCACTAGGCATATAGTCATCAAATGTTTTGAAAAATTCTGATAAATATACACAGCTTACTATCTCATTAGCTACTATTGCAAAAACAGTTACAATAGTAGCTAATGTCATACTCTTCATAGTACGAATAGGAAAAAGTTTAATAGTAGTATTCATATTAAAAAATTGACATCAATATTTGTGCTATGTCCAATGTTATGGTTGCATTCCAAAAAGTCCAAATTGAAAAAACCGTAACATTAAACCAAGTTAATTCAAAATAATAACCATGAGATTCCAAAAATTTTCCTATTTCATATTCTACACACCCACCAATAGCTACTCCAATGGCTGCACCCAATATTATGCCAATTATCCCTGCTGACGCCCCTATTCCCATACAAGCAGTAGCTAATTTCCAAATACTTCCAGTAAACCACCCTGTTAGCTCAGCCATAGTAAAATAAAATGTAACAACCAACCTTGTTGAACCACGCTGAATTAAACTATCATTGATATTCAACTCGTCACGACTATATAGGGATTGAACTAACATACTTTCCATAATGGCAAATTCTTGTTCGTCAAAATGTGAAAACAAAAATTCTAATAAAATTTCTACATCTACATTGTCATCTAATAGTGCAAAATAACTATCAAAAAATTTATCATCAAACTTGCCTAAATCACTTTGTAAATTACGAGACTGATTTTGAAGTGTATATTCTTGCAAAGAATTTTCAGTTTGATTTTTTATACCTTGATATGCTTGTGCTTTTTCTTGTTCAAATTTCACAACCTGATTCTGTTGTGTACTTTGAGGCACATCGACAATGCTCGACTTTGACTGCAACACTGCAAATAGTCCAGTTGATGCAGCTAATAACAGACAAAGAAACACGGCTATAACTGCAACTTTCTTTTGATAAATATTTTTAACCATCATTTCTCTTTTTAGTTTTTGATATAAACTTTCAATCTGTAAAAAGAAACCTCTTTTATAGTCTTCAATAACCAACTTTACGGCATTGTTTTTTAAAGACCTCTATCCACTGTCAAAGCAACCCATATTCATCACCCCCCCTTTCCTCCTTACTTTCTCTCACCCATTTAAGTAGCGTGTAAATGGGTATATCAAACTGCTTGGCTACAATGTTGGAGTGTCCATTGACTCTATAATACAAAATCGCATCATGTTTGAGTTGTTTACTATACCCTTTTGTAAACTCAACAAACTTATGTCCACAATTCTTACACTTAAATACTTGTGAATTCGTCAATGAATGTCCGTTTTTGACTACTTTTAAACTGCTACAATTTTTGCACTTCATAAAGTTATACTCCAATTATAAACAATAAACACCAGTAATTGTCTTATAAATTTATATTAACACAGCACTATGTATTTTGTCAATACAATACGACTAAATTTTTGTTGCACTTATAGGCATAAAACGATATTACATCTGAACTAAATAAAAGTGGTATAACTGCTGATATTGGAATCAAAAATATGCCTATAGAAAGGTAAGGGACTAAATTGATTAAATAGTCCCTTGCACTTTGGTATTGCAAATCTGTCATCTTTGATTTCAAATCTTGTTGAGACAAATCTGTATTAATCATAATCTACCTATTATTTTAAACTTTTTCTTTTTCTTTAAAAACAAAAAGGCTAATTAACAAAGTAGTTACAAAAACTATAAACGGCAACACCGTCACAATTCTCCAATACAACACATTAATTGGGATTTATGGAATAGGCTAGTATCCAATAACAGAATGTAGTACAAATTCAAGTAAAATCCAATATTATGAAAAAATAAAAGAATCTGTTGAGTGTGAATACAAGGCAAATCAATTATTGGAGTTTATATCAAGTATCTGCTTATATAACAACAGTATTACCTAAAAACACAAGCCATAGTTAGGAATATTAACTTATATGGCTTGTGTGCCTTCGAACGACTTGCACATTTGTGCTTTTCAATGACTTGCACAAATGCGTCACAAAGCTTGAAAGTGCTTTTTATTGTGTAGTGTATATATTTGATATTGTCTTTCAAAAGTTCAATCTGGCATCTCGTAATTTGCTGATTGCTTTTTTTTCTATTCTAGACACATAGCTTCTGCAAATCTCTAACTTATTTGCCACCTCAATCTGTGTCATTGGTCTTTGATTGTTTAGCCCAAAACGCATTATAATTATTTCTCGCTCTCTATCACTTAACACTCTTAACATATCTACTACAATGTTATCATACATTACACGCTTTTCTACATTGTCACTTATACTTTCACTTTTGTCAGGCAAAATATCCATGCGCGTAACTTCATTGCCATCTTTGTCAATACAAATAGTTTCAAACAATGATACAGTCTGTCTGTGTTTTTTGTTCCCTCGCAAGTACATAAGTATTTCATTTTCTATACACCTAGCTGCGTAAGTAGCCAAAGCACTTCCCTTGCCTTGCTTAAATGAATTTATAGCTTTTATAAGTCCTATTGCACCTGTAGAAATTAGGTCATCAGCATCCACGCCAGATGAGCTATACTTTTTTGATATATGTACAACTAAACGCAAATTGTGCCTGACTAACATTTCTTGAGCAAATTTGTCGCCTTGTGCCACCCTATCCAAATATTCCATCTCTTCTTCCTGTGACAATGGTTTGGGAAAAGACCCTTTATTGTTTACATAAGAAGTAAAGAAAAAAACCTTGCTTATAAAAGCAAAAAAACTTTCCCAAATCATATAATATGTATATGCAAATTAGGTCAACATTCTGTTTTTTTTTTTTTTTTTGGACAAGTTAGTTCAAAAATATTTTAAATAAAAAACTCCATAAGTATAATTTATATGCGTTTAACGCTTTGCTTTGGGTTTAAATAAAAGAGCGACTAAATAGCTAGCCACAACTGCCAAGCCAACACCAAAAGCAGTTTTTACCAGTCCTCCTGCAAAAGCTCCGAGTATGCCATACTGTTGTGTGTACTCAATCGCTCCCTTTGTTAAAGCAGCTCCAAATCCTACAATAGGCAAACTTATGCCAAACTTCGCAAAGTCATAAATATGTTGATATGCGCCCGTAGCTTGTAATACTACGCCAGCAAACATAAATATTATCAAAATGCGTGCAGGTGTAAGTTTTGTTTTTATTATCAACAACTGTGCCAAAGCACATACACCACCTCCCACTAAAAAAACAATACCAAAATTCAACATTTTTTGAGTAATCATAGTGATAGTATGTGAACAGTCAAAGTCTTTTATCAAATATTTTTGTATAAATATTTGATAACTATTTGTGCATTTACGTAGTCGTATGTGTCGTCACAACAACACTTATTTTCATAGGTTTTCCAAATCTAATTTCCCAGCCGAAAGGATACCAATTGTCAGTTTCAGGCTGTTTTTCAATAATTTTCACGATTGATCTTGTTACAAGATTAACCGAATTTGTAGTAAAATTATTTAAGCTATATGTTGATTTACCTAATTTTTGATAAAAATTATCTTCCGTTCCGTCGGGAGAATCAATAATTGGATTAGAGTAAGACAATGCAGGTTTTCTAAAATTTATATATTCATCTGGATTATTATTCATATGGGTAAACTTTAAAACAAAATCAAAATCATGGACATTTTGTGATATGAGTTTATCAAAGAATAAAAGGGTAGTTTGCTCATAAACGACCCATCGAATACCTTTACGATCCCCAGTATTCGTTTTATATGCATAATCTAGATTTTCTTCTATTGTGTATTCTGTATTGTTATCTCCTAGCTCTATCGGATCACTGTCAAATTCAAAATCTGATTCTGTTATAGTAATAGGTGGTGAATCAAGCGGAAGGTTTTTGTTAGAGCAAGCAAAAATAAAAAATATAAATACTAAACTTAAAGCTATTATAGATACTTTTCTTAGAATACTAGAATTATTTATAACCATCCCTATATTATATAATAAAATTATATAATTGTAAATAATTCTACCCCCCCCTCACTGTAAATTTTTACCAATTATTTACGATACTTATTGATTAATATTAAATTTTTGTTCCCATGCTTCAACTAAAATTTGTGAAAATTTATGTTTTACATTTCTGTACAGTTTGAGTATATTGGTATTGTAAAAGTCTTATGTACTCGCTTTCTACCCTTATTAAACAACAATCTTAAATTGGATTATTTTGTTGCATGATTTTTTATTTTACTAAACTTCCATTATTATTATACGCAAACCTGTTTGCTTGTTCCAAACTGTTGAACTCATACTCATACATATTTTCCGAGTAATTGTAAGAGCTGTCATAATCTAATACTGGTTTTTTGCATCTAACTATCCACATAATATTGGCTCCTAATTTTTTTGCATATATTGTGATTATATATAGTTTATGTCATAACATCAAATATATACAAAAAAACACCCAATAAGTGTTAATACCATTGCGTGTTCATTTATGCTATTTTTTAAAGTATTATTTCTCTTGTGCTTGTTTCATTTGTCTTTTGATAAATATTTTTTTTAGAATAGTCCTCGTCATTTTAGGTGCTTTGATACAAATTATTGTCATTATAACCTCCTACTTTTGATAAAATACAAGTACTGTTCCACTTTTTACAGCGATTTCAATCGTGTCATCAACGCTCACATTACTGATTGGAGCAACATTACACAACCCAAAACTGGCATCTTGTATTTTATACAATAATCCTTTGGTATATGATATATGCACGCTACCTAAAAAAGGTGACAAAGAAACTATTTTATTTTTACCTATATTTTTTTTTATATTTTTATTGACAATTTGTACAAAAAAGTCATCATCTTCTATGCAACAAGAAGTTTTCAATGTTCCTTCTGCCAATAAAAAATAGTTGAAAAACTCATGGTCAGCTCTACCACCGCGGTACCCCATTATGGTTATGCTCTTAGCACACAACTCTATTAAGTGCCTCAGTCCAATTTGACCGTCCGTACAATCTTTATTTTTTGGTAGTATTTTCGTTGCAATATCTTTTGGTAATTGCAGAATGGAATCCATATCACCTACAATAATGTCAGGTTTGCAACAATGCTTTGCCCAATTAAATGCCCCATCAGCACACACAATATAGTCTGCTTTTTTTAGTGAGGTTGTGTCTTTTGGTGCATTCCCGTTTAATAACAAGAAAGTATTTTGATACATAAATTTAAAACCAAAACTTCAATCAATCTTCGTCATCATCATAGTCTTCATCTTCCTCAACGATGTCGGCTATCTGTTGCTGCTGGTTACTTCCATTTTTAAGTTGTGCTATTGTATTTGTCCAGTCAGTCGAATTAAGTATGCTAGACCCTACAACCGCAATATCTACGCCTAATTCTCTAAGTTGTTCTATGTTTTGTAAGTTGATACCACCATCTATCTCAATTTCAATATTTCTATCCCCTATCATTTCCTTCAATTGTTGTAAGCGCTTTAAAGTCTTTTCTATAAACTTTTGTCCGCTAGCACCAGGATAAACACTCATTAACAAAACCATATCCACAAAGTCTAATGTTTGTCTAATATCATTGAGAGGTGTATCTGGACTGATCGCAACGCCTGCCTTTAATTTGCGTCTTTTTATATCTTTGATGGTAGGTAAAAGATAATCTGTTGATGTTGACTCTACATGAATAGTGATGATATCAGCACCTGCATCAGCAAATGCTGCTGTATATCTTTCTGGCTTGACTATCATTAAATGTACATCTAAGGGTACAGATATATGTTTTTTTAAATCAGCTACCATTTTTGCACCAAATGTAATGTTGCTGACAAATATTCCATCCATCACATCAAAATGAATCATATCTGCACCACACTTTTGCAAATCTACAACTGCATTTTGCATATTACCAAAATCAGCACTTAAAATTGACGGTGATATTTTTATTTTTTTCATTATTCTCCTTGTGCATAACAACATATAAAATTTCTATACTCGTTAAAAATTTACCTTATTGGAGGCAAAATTTCCAACCAATGTTCATCAGGGTCACAAATAAAGTATAGCCCTCTTTGAACATTGTCATAGGATATACAACCCATATTTTTATGCAAATCGTAGGAAGCTTGATAGTCATCTACTCTAAAAGCTAGGTGAGTTTGATTTTCTCCTAAATCATATTTGCCTATTTTGTCCCTGTTCCATGTCAACTCTAAAAAAAAGTCGCCCTCCCCTTTTAAGAAGACTATTTTATATTCGCCACTTGGATGTTCTGAGCGTTTAAATTCAGTTAATCCTAGTGCGTCAAAATAAAACTTTATACTTTTTTCTAAATCTATTACATGAAAATTTACATGAACAATTTTAAATTTCATTTTTCACTCCTATAATATTTTCTTTTAATACTTCTTTTTTAAACATAAATCACTGTATACTGTGACATAATTGTCATACCTACTTTTGTTTATATTGCCCTCTTTTACAGCGTTAATGATATTACAACAAGGCTCTATTGTGTGTGTACAGGTTGAAAATCTACACAAATTTGAATAATTTTTGAATTCAGGTAACAACTTACTCAAACTATTGGCATCGATGTCCATTGTATTCAATAAACTAAAACCGGGAGTGTCAACGACTAGTGTGGTCCCATTGCGTATGTTAAAAATTTTGGAACTTGACGTAGTATGTTTACCTCTATTGCTTTTTGCACTGACATGTCCGACTGTTTGACACTCGTTCATCATCAAGCAGTTAACTATACTAGATTTACCTACTGCTGACTGTCCAGCCAAACAACAAACTTTGCCATTTATCGTATTTAATAGTGGTTCAATTTGACCTAGTTTTGCACTAACTCTTAATGGACTCGCACAAACCGCTTTAAATCTATCTTGTAATTGTAGCAAAAATTGAGGTGTAGCAATGTCCATTTTATTTATACATAACACATACTCTATTCCTTGTTTGACACAGTTGTACGACAATTTATCTAAAGCCAAGTAATCTGGTTTTGGTATTTCTGCTATGACAGCTATACACATATCAATATTTGCAACTTTGGGTCTATTTAGACTGTTCTGTCTGTCCATTACACTCACAATAATAGCTTGTCCTGCCTCTACAATGTATCCAATCCAGTCCCCTACAATGATGTCTTTGCCGCTGTCTTTTATTTTTTTGCGTGCAATCATATTTACAATTTGTCCGTTTACTAAAACTTGATACTTATTGGAGCTGACCTTAACAACTCTAAAAAATTGTTGTGCATCTACATTAAACACTTAGACAGTATACACTATTTAAAAAAATTGGTCAATTATATTTTTTACGCTCTCTTGGCAAAAAGCATACAAATCCCTGTAAGTATGGTAATAATTTCCAATCTCGCTATTAACATTCCTATTGTGCTTACGACAAGCGTAAGGTTATTTGTATATTGGTCAAATAAATTTATGGAAAATCCTGTCGTACTAGTAATTGAAGCAGAGTTGAACAGACTGTCAACGATTCCTATATCTGCTGTTACACACAACAACAAAGCCAAAATGACAAATGTCAAAAAATATAAAAATGAAAAAACAAAAGTATCTTTTATCAAAGTATCGTCAATAGCAATTTTGCCTTGACCCTTATAGTAAAATCCCGTTAGTATTCGACTATTAGGCGACAACTTTGTTTTTACATGCAATCCCACGCCTCTAAACATCAAATAAAGTCTATTAAGTTTTAGTCCACCCGAAGTAGAACCTGCACTTCCACCTATCAACATAATCATTATAAATATAAAAATTGCAAAATTTGGAATCACAGAAAAATCCAAAGTAGTAAAACCTGTTGTAGATAATCCAGAAACTACATTAAAAATGCTGTATCTCAAACCTTGCCCAAAGCTAATAGATAATCCCAAAAACAAACTTGTAGCAATTAGAGGAATTGAGATTAAAAAAACTAAACCACCAATACGCAACTCTGAAACTTTTGTAACTTGTTTAAATTTGCGTTTTGTTAGCAGTATCAAAACACCAAAATTTGTCATACCTAAAAGCATCAAAAGAATGGTGACCGCTTCTATTAAAACACTGTTATATTCGGCTATACTATTTACCTTTGTTGATGCTCCACCAGTTGATAAGGCACTCATAGTATTTACAATGCTATCAAAAATTGGCATGCCACAAATGATATACAAAACTGTACCCAATAAAAACAACAAAATATACAGTATAAAAATCATTCTAGCTGTCTTAATCAAACTAGGTCGCAATTGATCATCGTGTCCTTCAAATCTAAACAGGCTCATTGAGTGCTTGTTTTGTATTAT
Source organism: Clostridiales bacterium (assembly GCA_031286385.1). GTDB lineage: Bacteria > Bacillota > Clostridia > Christensenellales > Pumilibacteraceae > WRGC01. The sequence continues at coordinate 34,155 of JAITUJ010000022.1, forward strand.
CATTACCATCATCAGTACAAAACCCACACCACCACAAAATTGCATAAAACTTTTGTGAAACAAAAATATCTGTGGAGTATCTTCTGGATTTACAACTCTCAAACCAGTGGTCGTCCAGCTAGAAGCAGACTCAAACAGTGCTTGAATAAAATTTAGATTACCTAAAAACAAAAAAGGAATGGCAGCTATAAATATTGCATAACTCCATGCAAAAATCACTGTCAAACTACTGTGTTTAATAATAGAAGAAAAACCCTCATAATAAGTCGCTCTTTTTTTTTGTGGCAAACTGCATAAAAACATGCCCAACAAAACGGACAAAAGACTGGGTAAAAAAAATGCAAAAAAATATTTTGCATTTGACAAAAAAAATGGAATAACACACACAGGCATAAGTGTAACAATGCCAATTAAAATCATAAGCCTGCCAAAGTCGTTTTTGTTTTTTAATAACTGCATTTAATTTGTACCAAAAACCTTTATAGCTTTTTCCTCTTGCCCTTGTTCAGAAATCAAAATAAGGGTATCACCTGCCAAAATTTCTGTATCGCCGTAAGGTATCATTGTGTCGTCACCACGCAAAATACAACCTACAATAATTTTGCGTGATAGACTTATTTCTTTCAACTTTTTTCCAACTCCATTCCAGTCTTTTTCTATTGTAACTTCTGTAATGCTAACTTTTCCGCTAGCGACTGCAAAAGAATTGGTCAACTTATCTACTACCGCTTGCTGTTCTATAATTTTACTTATTCTATCAATTGCACAAATTGCACTGTCTACGCCC
>JAITUJ010000029.1 GCA_031286385.1 Clostridiales bacterium
TCACTGCTCGACTTTTTGGACATCAATTGTCCTACCATAAATGAAGACGCTATGATAACAGCCACAACAATAAAAATTACCATAATCTTGCCCGTACTGCTACTCTGTGGTGCCTGATATCTGCCCCTCTGTCCATTCCGTTGACTGGAATACCTATTCCTGTTGTTATAGTTATTGTTCATATGCTTTATATATACATTAATAATTGATTATAGCCATGAAGGCATACCGAAGGTGTCTAGCTTTTCTCCTGTCAAATCAGCACCATTCATAGATGCAATTTTTCGGTACATGTTTACTCTTGTCCAAATGCGATAATCTCCGTCTTTTACTACCAAATAGCCATTGCTGTCCTGCTCTACATGCCCCTCTTTCAATCCACATTCCATACCCCCATTTACAATAATTATCACCAAGCCAAATCCTGGTGTAAATTTTTTTGCATCATCAGGATTTGGAAATTTAAAATCAGGGCTTAAAACTTGATGACAGCTTGACTTTGGCATTTGTGGTGTCATCCAAAAAGCCAATACTGCCATCCAACCCAAGACTCCGTCTTCAACTATTTTTTCAGGATTTTTCAACAGTACATTTTTATCCAAAAAGAATATTTCACTGACTAGACCGTAATTGTAATTCCAACTCAACTGAATGGCTCCTCTTCCGTGATACGATTTACCATCGACAGGTGGATAAACCTTGTGCTCTTCATCTCTATATCCTTGGGCCTGATACTGCCCAACAATGAATCCTATTTCTTCATTCCAATATAGACCTGTTGTCAGTTTTGTATTGATGTCACTCGCAACACTCTCGGCTGTTTCTTGTGTGATAATACCCAACAGCGCTGCTATTTCTCTTTTGCTATCATTCTCATATTTCCAATTCAAAAAATCACCAAAATCAATGATTTCTCTTATTATTGGGCGATTCTGAACCCATGACTCAGCTAAGTTAAAAAACTCGTCTTCCCTAACTCTCAACGCTGTGTTATTTGGATTATTATCCTTGTGTAATACAAACATTTGCTGATTCCAAGTTTGTCCCTCTCTATAATCCAAAATATACACAACATTTGCCATATTTTCAATAGCTTTACTCAAATTGTCATAGCTATAAAAATCAAATTTTTGCTGTGTAGAATCTGGATAAGGAGTCCACTTACCAAAACCATATCGGTTTGGGAAAAGTTCTTCGTAGTCACTTTTTTTTAGATACTTATTTAATCTTGCTTTTGCATTGTGAGGTGCTGTGCCTTCAAACTGACTCCAATCATCTTTGGGAATTTTCACCTCATCACCAGGAGGTAAAGGTGCTGCATCATATATTACCTTGCTCCCATATCCAACAAAATTGGAATTTACTACTTTGTTACCTGCTCCTTTATTTGACAGTAAAAATCCTAACAGCAAGACAAAAACAACTACACATACAGTAGCAGTCATAAACCACTTTTTGTTTACAACATTTATCAATGTGCTAATACCATTGCTTTTTTTTCTAGTATTCGCATTGCGATTATTTTTATTAGATAAAATGACTTTATTGCCCATATGACGCCAAATTTTTAATGCTTTTGTAATTTATAATAACAAAAATTACTACTTAAATAGTATACCAATATTTATACAATAAAAGTCATTTTTTAAAATTATATAAATTTTTTCTGCAATAAAAAAACACTCGCACTAAACTTTGTAATGCGAATGTCTTTTATTGGCGTTAATCTAAATTTTGTCCATTAGACTGTATAACCTTTTTATACCAATAAAAAGATTTTTTGCGCAACCTTTTCATTGTACCACTGCCATCATCATGTTTATCTACGTATACAAAGCCATAGCGTTTACTATATTCTCCTGTACCTGCACTGACAAGGTCAATACAACCCCAACTTGTATAGCCCAACACCTGTACCCCATCTGCGATTGCACTACCTAGTGCTTGTATGTGTGTTCTAAAATAATCAATTCGATAGTCGTCATTTATTGTGCCATCTGCTTGCACTTTGTCCGTTGCACCCAACCCATTTTCTACGATAAACAGTGGAATTTGATAGCGATCATAAACTTGGTTTAATATTACTCGCAATCCCACTGGGTCTATCTCCCACCCCCAATCACTAGCTTGCAAGTATGGGTTTTTAACTCCACTCAACATATTCCCCATACCCGTTTCAAGTGGATTTTTTTCTGCTTTCTCTGTCCTTGACATATAATAGCTAAAAGAGATAAAGTCCACCTTTCCCTTTGCTATAATCTCTAAATCACCTTTTACAATTTCCGGCCTTGTACCGCATTGACTATATAATCTTTGGCAAAAGGAAGAATACTTACCTCTCACCTGAACATCTGTACAGTAATAGTTAAATATTTGATCCTCTTGCAAAGCTGTCAGAACGTCGTCAGGATTTGATGAGTATGGATATACTGGTGCAAAAATTTGCATACACCCAATCTGTGCATCAGATATGATTGCGTGGCAGTGCTGTACGACCAAAGCACTTGCTACAAATTGGTGATGTAGTCCTTGCAAAATACACTGCATGCCATGGACAGTTTTTCTGTCCGCTGAAAATCCCAAACTCATAATTGGCATCATAAAAGCAGAGTTTATCTCGTTAAAAGTAAGCCAATATTTAACTTTATTTTTAAACCTATTAAAAAGTACTTTTGCATAGTTTTCAAAAAAGGCTATCAGTTTGCGATTTTTCCAACCTCCATATTTTTTTGCCAAATTGAGTGGCATTTCATAGTGAGACATGGTCACAAGCGGTTCAATATTATATTCTTTTAATTGGTCAAAAACATCATCATAAAATTTTAGCCCCTCTTCGTTTGGCTGACTTTGGTCCCCATTTGGGAAAATTCTAGCCCATGAGATAGAAAGTCTAAAAACCTTAAATCCCATTTCTGCAAAAAGTGCAATGTCCTCTTTATAGCGGTGATAGAAATCTATCCCTTCATGGTTTGGATAAGTGTACTTGGTTTTGTCAATTTCCAAATCTACGCTATCCATTATCATTTTGAGTCGACCTTTGCCACCCGGCAATACATCGGCAATTGTCAATCCTTTTCCGCCTTTATCAAAAGCCCCTTCTGCTTGATTGGCAGCAATTGCACCACCCCATAAAAATTCTTTGGGAAAATTCAACATATATTTGCACCCCTTAAATATATACAGTAAACGTATCACTTGACAAAAATAAAAATTTATACTTTCAATCTGGTAAGTGTATTTTGTAATCTCTTTACACTTTCTTTAAATCCAAAAAGTTTCAACATGTCGGTGGCACCACCCGGTGTGACTGCGCTGCCTGTGATAGATACACGCAAAATCCACATAACTTGTGCTACTTTATAGTTGTTATCTGTACTAAACTGTTTTAATACTTCATGAGCATCACAACCACTGTCCAATCCTTTAAATAAGGCAATCAACTTTGGCAACATTTCCAAGCACAACGCGCTATCTGTCCTTTGTTTGCTATTAAATAATTGCTCCAATTCAAAACTTTTAAAATTTTTCACCTTCAAAAATTCTGTCAATTGGATACAGTCAGTAAGCAAGTCACATCTACCTTGTAAGAGTGTAGCTAAAAACTTCAAATCTATATTAAAACGGATTCCCCAATTGCTTTGTGCCTTTTTTAAAAAAGGCAAGCTCAATTCAAAAAAACTACTTGCGGACAATTCTTTGATATACACGCCGTTCAACCATTTCATTTTAACAGCGTCAAATATAGAAGCTGATTTTGACAATCCTTGAATATCAAATTTTTGTATCAATTCTGGCAGACTGTATTTTTCTCTGTCCTCTTTACTAGACCAACCCAAAAGTGCAATGTAGTTGATTATGGCGTCTGTCAAGTAACCTTGCTCTAAAAAGTCCTCAAAGCTTGGATCCCCTTTCCTTTTTGACAACTTACTATTTGCGTCACGCATAATCGGCTGTAAATGGATATATATAGGGCGCTGCCAATTAAAAGCGTCATACAACAAATTGTACTTTGGAGTGCTGGATAAGTACTCTGTACCTCTAATTACATGACTTATATTCATAGTATGATCATCTATTACATTGGCAAAATTATAAGTAGGCATGCCATCAGACTTAATCAAGACATTATCTTCTAGCTCACTGTTATCCACACTAATATGACCA
>JAITUJ010000055.1 GCA_031286385.1 Clostridiales bacterium
TCCACAGCAATAGGAGTTCAAGAAGTAAAGCAAGCCAATCAAAGAGTGCGTCTGTATTGCGGTACTATGCATTAAACTAAAATAACAATTTCTTAAAGTTAAATAACGGTGCAAAAACAAAAGCACACTGCATGCAGTGTGCTTTTGTTGAATTTAAAATTTGTTTTTAGCGTTTGCGCAAGTTTTGAGAATAGAATTTAGTATTTATTTTGTTTGTGATAAATTCTTTCTAATAATCCCGTTCCTTTTAATGGCATGTGAAACAGCAAAATTTGAACAATTAAAAATATTTGCAATTTGCTTTAAAGTCATATTAGGGTTTTCAGTAATGATTTGTTTTAATCTGTCTATATCAATCTTATTGTTCGATTTTCTGCATATATTGTTTCTTTTAATAGCATGTGATATGGCAAAATCCGAACAATTAAAAATATTTGCAATTTGCTTTAAAGTCAGACTGGGGTTTTCAGTAATGACCTGTTTTAATCTATCTATATCTATTTTAGTATGATGTGATTTTCTGTATATATCGTTTCTTTTAATAGCGTGTGATATGGCAAAATCTGAACAATTAAAAATATTTGCAATTTGCTTTAAAGTCATACTAGGGTTTTCAGTAATAACTTGTTTTAATTTATCTATATCTATTTTCCCATGATAGACATTTCTTTTTTTTGTTATGCCATACTTTTTCATAGATGCTGACACAGCAAATTTTGAACAATTAAATTCCTCTGCTATTTCCGTTAAATAAATTTTGGGATTTTGAGCAATGATTTGTTTTAATTTATCAACATCAATTTTTCTTTGAGAATTACTTTTCCTTATGATTCCATTTCTTTTAATGGCAATAGATACAGAAATAGCCGTTTTACAATCAAAGATATTTGCAATTTGCTTTAAAGTCATATTAGGATTTTCGGCAATTACCTGCTTTAATTTCTCACTGTCTATCTTGTTATAGCGATACTTTCTTTTTTTTGTAATGCCATTTCTTTTCATGTAAGAATATACAGCATAGTTTGAACAACTAAAAATCTTTGCTATCTCTTGTAATCTAATACTAGGGTTATCTGTCACAATTTGCTTTAATTTTTCTCTATTTATTTTGCAATGCCTAGGATTTATTTTTCTTGCCATACCGTACTTTTTGATATTGATTAATATTGTGTCTTTTGAACAGTTAAAAGTTTTTGCAATATCTTTTAAAGCCATACTGGGGTTTTCTACCATAAATTGTTCTAGCTCATCAACATCAATTTTTTTATTGGTTAGTGGTGTTCTTGTTATATTGTGATTTTTAATCATACTCCTAATAATATATCTAGAACAACCAAAGTGCTTACTCAAAGCTGTTAAGCTCATTTTAGGATTTTCATCTATTAATTGTTTCAATATTTCGCTGTCAACTTTACTTTTCAAGTTAAATATTTTAGGTATCCCATGTATTTTTAAAGAATATAATACGCTTTGTTTTGAACAACCAAATAACTTTGCAATGTCTGATAAATTTACATCTTTATTTTCAGCAATGATTTGCTTTAATTTTTGTCCATCTAATAATATTGTTTGTAAAGTATTTATTCTAGTGATATTGTGCTTTCTTATAGCAATGGACACAGCATGCTTTGAACAATTAAAAACGCTTGCAATTTGTTTTAGTGTCATGTTAGGGTTTTCTGTCAAAATTTGATTTAACTTGTCTACATCTATTTTTTTGTTGATTAATGGTTTTCTTTTTATACTATGTTTTTTAATTGAAGCGACGATTGCATCTTTTGAGCAGTCAAAAATTTTTGCTATTTCTACCAAAGTCATATTAGGATTTTCATCCACTATTTGCCTTAACTTGTCTATGTCTATTTTATTGTAATGAAACTTTCTTTTAAGATTTATATCATATTTTTTTGAAACAACTCTTGCAATATATTTCGTACAATTAAAAGTTTGCACAACATCATCTAATGTCATTGTAGGGTTTTGTGCAATCATTTGTTTGAGCTTGTTAATATCTATTTTTTGAATATTGTTCACTGGCTCATTCATTTTGACCATGTCATTTTCTGCATAAGTTTTCAACCATTTTTCCAAAGTCTTTGCACTTACTTTAAACTTTTTTGCAGTTTCTTCCTGTGTGTTTCCATTTTTGAAATACTCTATCACAGATATTTTAAAATCATTTGAATACATAAACATATCATACTAAAAATTTGTATATATGTCAACTTAATTTACTAAAATTATAAAATTTATTGTTTCTTGTATAAATGGTATTGTTTTTACAATAATAAAGTTATCATACAATTTCTTGCAATTCTTGTAAAAATATACTTGAATCAAAATTTGTTGGCAAATGTAAATCACTGATATCAAAATCCATAATCCTTACACCATCACAAGAAAACTTGACTTTAAACTGATTAGCAAAAAACCTTGTAATAAATGTATTGAAGTATTTTTTTAAATCATTTATTTCTATATCAGCAAAAACTGTACGACATAAATTAAAGGTGTGTTTGACAGTTTGGCATTGATAGATAAAATGATACAGTATATAGTCTAGAACCATGTAAGGTCCCAAAATAGTTTCCGTTTTTTGGCCTTCAACGAGTTCGGGCGATACCGGTGCTTTGACAATTTTTAAAATAATCTTGTGTAAACTACTACTATTTATTGACTTTGCTAAATAGGGAAGAATATCCCTAATCATGGTCTTTGTCAAGTTTGAGTTTGGGTTAAAATGGGACAATTGGTCACCGCCATAAGTGGACCACCCCAAAGCAATTTCTGACATATCCCCTGTACCCAACTGTATAACTCCGTACATATTGGCTAGATCCAATAGTATACTCGTTCTGCGTCTAGCATGAGAATTTTCGTATGTCAAGTCATGTTTTCCATCATGTCCCAACTGTTGTAAGTGGTTTTTTATAGATTGTGTTATGGGTATATCAATGTGAATGGCACCACAGGCTTGTATTAAATCTTTGGAATTTTTTTTACTTAATTCACTTGTAGCATGTGCGTGCATGGTGACTGCATAAATTTTGCCAAAGTCTGCATGTTTCTTTTGTATTGATGTTGCCAATACCAACGCCATAGCACTGTCAATTCCACCACTTACGCCGATGATGACTCCATTTGATTTTGTTTCCTTTACTCTTTGGTAAGTGGCAGTTTGCAGTGTTGACAGTATATTCTCTCTTTCTCGTTCATCTTTTGGTACAAAAGGCAAAGGATTTTTGTCATCTATTCCTGTGTCATCCGTGCAATTATGGTTAAGATTGACATCATTTATGTGTTTTCTACTTATATTTATATCCACAAAAATGTTTTCTTTTTCATAACCACAATCTGCTAAGACTATTCCGTTGTCAATGACGATTTTATCACCACTACAAACGCCTCTCCCTGTATACTCACCCAAGCCCGTACTTGTAAATACAACAATGGATTTTTCTTTTTTTGACAACTGCGTCAATTGATGTAATTTTTGCTTGCGTGTTCTAATCAATGCATAACTATTATCCAAATGAAAATGTATTTTATTTCCAAACTTTGTTGTCAAAAATTTATCAAAAAAACTACAACCTTGTGCATTTATAACAAAATTATAAGATTTTATTTGATTTTCATAATTGTATATACTAGAAACTAGTACTGTACAAGGCTTGTCTACAAGGTACACTTTTATTTTGTTTATACCGTTGTTTATTGCTTGTAAAATGCTTTTGTGTGAATTCATTTTTCCCAAAGCTTGACCGTGTAAACAGTTTTTGCCAAACACAATATAATCTGCACCACTTTTGACCCCACTGTCAATGCAGTTTAATATTTGTTGCACATTAAAGTCAATATTTGCCACTTTTATTGTTGGCGTAGACAACATGATTTTGATATGGTTAGTCATAGAGATATTATATTATTTTACTTTTAATATGTCAACAAAACGAATGTGACATTTAAATATTGTACTGTTGATAATTTAATGTTCAATAAATTTTATAGTAAATTATCTGTAAAACAGTTGTAAAAAAAATCAATTTAGGTTATAATGGTTTAATGAATGGTACTACATTGGTAAGTAAAAAAAACCAAAACCAAATTCAATATTCTAAGTTTGAAGAAACGCTGAATAGACAGACTCATTTAGTGGGTGCAGTTTTAGCAACTTTGGCTGCTGTGCTGTTGATAACAAAGACGATTTTAAAAGGTAACAGTGCAGTGGCGATTTTTTCTGTTATTCTTTATAGCCTATGTCTTATATTATGCTTTGTCATGAGCACTCTGTATCACTATATGCCAATTTTTACGACGCAGCGTAAGGTGTTTAGACGATTGGACCATTGTAGCATTGCACTTTTGATTGCAGGGACATATGCTCCATTTATGTTAATTGGATTGGGTGGCGCTTTGGGAGTGAGTTTTACAGTAGCTGAAATTGGTTTGGCAATATTTATCATAACTTTAAATGCTATCAATGTACACAAGTTTAGGTGGGTGAGTATAATCGCTTATGTAATAATGGGTTGGTTGTTGATACCTGTTGTCAATTTATCAATACAGAGTATGGGCACCAAAGCGTTTTTGTGGCTTTTGTTTGGGGGTATAGTTTATACAGCAGGTATATTATTTTACAAACTCAAAAGTATACCATACAATCATGCAATTTGGCATGTGTTTGTATTGTGTGGCGCTACGCTTATGTTTGTATCTGTTTACTTTTATATAGTTTAATGTATAGAATCAAAGTATTAAAAAGTGAGATATGTATGAAAAATAAAACAAAAAATGATTTATATGATAAAGTTAATCCCACTCTCAATTTTGTTGACAGAGAATTGAAAGTTATTGAATTTTGGAAAAAGAAAAGTGTCTTTGAAAAGTCTGTAAAGAATAGAGCACAAGCTGCCGAATTTAGTTTTTTTGACGGACCACCGACTGCCAATGGAAAACCCCATGTTGGTCATGTTTTGACACGAGTTATAAAAGATGTCATTCCTCGCTACAAGACTATGAAAGGGTTTAAAGTGCAAAGAAAAGCAGGCTGGGATACTCACGGTTTACCAGTTGAGCTAGAAGTGGAAAAATTTTTGGGTCTAGATGGAAAGCAAGATATTGAAGAATACGGTGTTCAAAAGTTTGTGGAGCAATGTAAACAGAGTGTATTTAAATATAAATTAGAATGGGAAAAAATGAGTGAAAGAGTAGGTTATTGGGTGGATATGAAAAACCCTTACATAACTTATGATGACAAGTACATCGAAAGTGTGTGGTGGAGTTTGAGTCAAATTTATAGCAAGGGATTGTTGTACAAGGGTTTTAAAATTTTGCCTTACTGTTCTAGATGCGGTACAACTCTGTCAAGTCACGAAGTTGCGCAAGGATACAAAAATGTAGAGGATAGGACAGCAGTTGTAGAGTTCGAATTGGAAAATAATGACCGAATAGTGGCATGGACGACCACTCCATGGACATTGCCTAGTAATGTTGCACTTTGTGTCAATCCAGACTTTGAGTATGTTTTAATTAAAGTTGAGTCACCAAAAGATAAGAAAAGTGACACAAAACGCTATTGGATTGCTAAAAAACTTGCTGATAAATTTTTTGAGAATTTCACTGTAATTGAAATAAAAAAGGGCATTGAGCTTAAAGGGAAACAGTACAAACCACTGTATCCAAAGCAAAAAACACTAAATGATACCGTGTCACATATGATAGTGTGCGACAACTTTGTGACTTTGGACAGTGGCACAGGCGTTGTACACATAGCTCCTGCGTATGGTGAAGATGATGCTAGAGTGGGAAAAGACAACAACCTACCTTTTGTTCAACTTGTAGACGAACAAGGCAAGTTTAAGGAAGGACAGTTTGCAAATTTAAAGTTTAAAGAAGCTGACAAGCATATATTAAAAGATTTAAAATACAGAGAACAATTGTTAAAAGAAATAAAATACGCTCACAGCTATCCGCACTGTTGGCGTTGTGACAGTGCATTGATGTATTTTGCTAGGAGCAGTTGGTTTGTTGCCATGTCAAGATTGCGAGAAAAATTGACGGCAAACAATGATAAAATCAACTGGATGCCTTTAAATATAGGTCAAGGTAGAATGGGCAATTTTTTGAACAGTGTGATTGATTGGGGGATATCAAGGGAACGCTACTGGGGAACTCCATTGCCTATATGGCAGTGTAAATGTGGTAATATAAAAGTGATTTCTAGCAAGAGAGAGCTTGTCGAACTGTCAAAATGTGACGCGAATATCGAGTTGCATAAACCTTTTGTAGACGAGGTAACTATTCCTTGTGAGTGTGGTAAACCTATGCTACGGACATCAGAAGTTTTAGACTGTTGGTATGATAGTGGCTGCATGCCATTTGCCCAGTTCAATTATCCGTACAGTGGTAAGGAATCTTTTGAAAATGTATTTCCAGCTGACTTTATATCAGAGGCTGTTGACCAAACAAGAGGGTGGTTTTATACTTTGCTGGCTATTAGTACAGTTTTGTTTTCCAAAGCACCTTTCAAAAATTGTATAGTTTTGGGACACGTTTTGGATAAACAAGGTGTAAAGATGTCTAAACACAAAGGCAATGTTGTGGATACATGGCATATATTAAACAATCAAGGAGCGGACGCTGTCAGGTGGTATTTTTTATCTAACTCTGCACCGTGGTTGCCATCAAAATTTGCCGAGAATTTGATAAGTGAGAGTAGCAGAAAGTTTATTGGTACTCTTTGGAATGTATACAGCTTTTACATTCTATACGCAAATATAGACAAGTTTAATCCTACTAAACATAAACTAGAATATGATAAATTAGCTATGATGGACAAGTGGATATTATCACTTAATGCAAGCATGGCAAATAGTGTGGACAATTTTTTAAGTGAATATAAGTTGACAGAAGCCACAAGAATTTTGACAGAATTCTGCGACAAGTTATCCAATTGGTATATTAGGAGAACAAGAGATAGGTTTTGGGGTAGTGAGTGGAATCAAGATAAGCAGAATGCATTTATGACACTTTATACAGTTATACACACTTTGGTCAAAGTTGCTGCTCCTTTTGTGCCGTTTATTACAGAGTGTATATGGCAGAATGCGGTGTGCAAAGTTGACAAAAATGAGCAAATTTCTGTACATTTGACAGATTTCCCAAACATAGACAAAAAATATATAGATGTTACATTGCAAGACACTATGAATACAGTATTGACAATTGTTGAAAATGGCAGGGCGGCAAGGTCGCAAGCCAATATTAAAAATCGACAACCTTTGAGCAAAGCCTATGTGGGTAGTGTAAACATTAACCTATCAAGTGAACTTACAGAAATTATTAAAGAAGAGTTAAATGTAAAAGAATTGGAGTTTGTACAAGAACAAAGTAGATTTATTTCTTATGAGTGTAAGCCTCAACTGCGTACGCTGGGTAGTCAGTACGGTGCCAACTTGTCCGTAGTTAAGCAGTTTTTGACTGACAATGGAAATAAAGTGGCTGAATTTTTTAAGAACAATACAGACAAAGTTTTTACAACAAAAGTGGGAAATTTAGATGTGCAGCTAAAAATAGATGACGTATTAATCAGCGTTAAAAGTGCGTCTGGGTTTGCAAGTTCAAGTGACAATGGCATTGTTGTTGCATTGGACACTACACTGACAACGGAGCTTTTAGAGCAAGGATTTGTAAGGGAATTGATAAGTAAAATACAAGCTTTCAGAAAAGAAAGTGATTTTCAGGTAACAGACAGAATAATAGTTGACTATAAGACTAGCAAAAAATTACAAGATATTGTGAATAAAAATTTGGAGACCATAAAGCATGATACACTTTGTCAAGATTTTAATTCTAGCGACACGATAAATGGCAACATTTTTGATGTCAATGGAGAAATCTTTGAGTGTATTGTTAAAGTGGTATTGTAGGTTGCATAAAATATGTTTTAAAGACCTTATTCGTAAATTTGAGAATGATAAAATTAGCAGATAATTGGGTAGATTACAAAGTCATAGCTACGGGTAATGGCAATAAGTTGGAGCAGTGGGGGGCTGTATGTTTGTTGCGCCCTGACCCACAGGTCATTTGGCATGAAAACTTTTGTCTAGAAAAATTTAGTAAACTGAATGCAGTTTACCTTAGGAGCAGTAGTGGTGGAGGCAATTGGGAAGTAAAAAAACCCTTTGCTGATGAATGGGTGATAAGTTACCCATTATTTGACAGAGTGTTAAAATTGTCTGTCAAAGCTATGGGATTTAAACATACAGGTGTTTTTCCAGAACAGTCCGTAAACTGGCAAACACTATATAAGATAATAAAATCTAAATCAACAGGTTTGATTGAAAATTCTCAAATAAAGGTACTAAATTTGTTTGGCTACACGGGGGCGGCAAGTGTAGTTTGTAGCTTAGCAGGAGCAAAGGTTACTCACGTAGATGCTGCCAAAAATATGGTGCAAGTGTGTAAACAAAATTCACAGTTAAACTGTACGAGCAATATTCGATATATTGTAGAGGACTGTAATGTATTTGTGCAGAGAGAATTAAAAAGAGGCAATATGTACCAAGGTATCATCATGGATCCGCCTAGTTTTGGCAGGGGTCCTAACAATCAACCTTGGAAATTGACAGATCACATATGTGATTTAGTGAAAAACTCTTCCAAACTTTTGTCAAAACAACCGCTATTTTTTTTGATAAATAGTTATACAACTGGTTTGCAACCTTCTGTATTGCAGAATATACTGAAAATGTTTTTACCCAGCGGCAATATTCAAGTATACGAACTTGCTTTACCGACTGAGGAAAAAGACATAATACTGCCTTGTGGTTGTAGTGGACTTTGGAATTTGTAGATTAAAAAATAAATATCTAAAATATAAAATCGGCGTCAGTGAGTTTTTCTACATTAACTGACTTTACATAGCCATTGCCTTTGACACTAAAAAAGTCATGATTTTTAGTGTCTGTTTTTAAGCCGTTTAGTACTATTGGATTAATATTTTCTGTCTTTTTAAAATAGGGCTGTAAGCCCAAAGATTCCAATGCACGGTTGGCATTGTAGCGGACAAACTTGTTGACTTCTTCTGTCAGACCCACGCCATGATATATAGACTGCGTGTATAGTATTTCATTATTGTACAAATCTTGCAAAAGTTTTATGCGGTCAATTTGCACTTCTGCCTGCTCTCTTGGGGTCATTGTCTTGTACCAATCTTGTGCAACCAAACCAGTGTATGTTCCGTGCAGACTTTCGTCGCGCAAAATCAAGTTGATTATCTCTCCTGACGCTGTGAGCTTGCCTTGTCCTGCCCACCAGAGAGGATAAAAAAAACCACTGTAAAATAAAAAGTTCTCTAAGTAAACAGACGCTACCAGTGCCATATACACATCTTTTTTGGGTGCATCAGGTCTAAAAAGTTTGTGATACCTTTCTGTAATCAATTTTTCTTTTTTATCCAAAATTGGATCTGTTTCTATCCAATTAAAGATTTCATCAATCTCTTCGTCTGTTGCAAGTGTACTAAAAATATGACTATATGATTTGGCGTGAATTTCTTCCATACCAGCCATAAAAGTAAAAACTCCTTTTGCTTGCAGTCTACCCATGTGTAGGGGAATAAGGTGCATGCCATCACCTCCTTGTTTTGTGTCGAGCAGTGTCAATCCACCCAAAACTTTTTTATAGGTTTCCTGTTCAATTTTGCTAAGTTTGTTCCATGAATTTTTGTCCTGTGATACAGGGACTTCGTCGTCTAGCCAAAACTGTGATACATTTTGCTTCCAAAACTTTAAAGAATAAGTGTCTTCTGGTGTGTTCCAGTTGACAGCTTTTGTGTTCATTTTTTTAATATTATTCATGTTTCCTCTCGATTAAATTATTTTCTATACGCTACATGATAGACAATCTTCTACTGTTTGGTGTCTTGTGCGAGTGTAGTAAAGACTTTTTAGCCCCTTTTTGTGAGCGTAAATGCAATACCTTGCAATTTCCTTAGTGGATATATTTGACTTTACAAATAGAGTAGTGCTAATCCCTTGATCCACATGATTTTGCATAGTTGCCACTATGTCAATTATTTTCATTTGGTCAATATTGTATGCTGACTTGTAATATAAAAAATTTTCTTTTTGCAAAAATGGCATTGGGAAATATGTGGTGGAGTCTGCATACGTGCGAGTTTCTATTGCATCTACAACAGGCATTACGCTTGCTGTTGCATTTTGTACATATGATATAGATTGAGTAGGTGCTATGGCAATGCGATAAGCATGATACAAACCATATTTTTGAACACACAGTTTTAATAAATTCCAATCTTTTGGAGTGGGAATATACATGCCTTCAAATAAATCTATAATTTTTTTAGTTTTAGGCGCAAAACTGTGCTTGATATACTTATCAAAATATGTCCCTTTTTGGTATTCTGACTTTTCAAAATCTTTAAAAACTGACTTATTTTCTTTGGCTATTTGCATACTAGCTTGCAAACTGTAAAAGTTGAGCATCATAAAAAATGTATCTACAAATTCTACGGCAAGGGGAGAGTCATAGTCTATTTTGTTTTTTGCAAGATAACCATGTAAGTTCATTGCTCCCAATCCGACAGCTCTCAATTCTTCGTTTGCTTTGCGTATGGAAGGAGCATTGCTCAATGAAGTCATCTGTACAACACTGGTCAAGGCTCTCATGCCAATGTTAACAGACTTTGCTATTTCTTTGTTTTCCATAACATTGGCAATATTTAGAGAACCCAATATGCAACTTATGTCCCTTTTTATTAAATCCGGAGTGTCATAGTCATTGATTTTTGAGGTCTCTTGAAGTTGAAATATTTCTGTACACAAATTTGACATCTTGACTTGACCCAAATCCTTTAATGCATGGTTGTCGTTTGCATTGGATTTATACATCATGTATGGATATCCTGACTCCAACTGTATCATGGCAATTTTTATCAATAAATCTCTTGCAGATAAATCCAACTTACTCTTTTTTACATTTGGGTTGCAAATCAATTCATCATACATACAATCTAAGTCTAAGTCATCCATATGTTTTCCATAATGTTCAAAGACACTGTATGGCGCAAAAACATACATTGCTTGATTTTTTTCTACCAAATCAAAAAATTTACTCGGAACAATTAGTCCTATTGCAAGTGTAGCGATTCTCGATTTTTCGTCAGCATTGATTTTTTTTGTATCCAAAAATTCAATAATATCGTTGTGAAATATATTTAGATATACAGCACCTGCACCTTTTCTTTGTCCAAGCTGATTTGCATAACTAAAAGTGTCTTCTAAGAGCTTCATGACAGGAACAACGCCACTACAAGCATTGGCAAATCCTTTTATTGCATCGCCGCGAGAACGCAATTTTGACAAATTTAGAGCGACAGCACCACCCATTTTACTAAGATATAGCGATGTAGATATATTAAATGATATGCTATTTAGACTATCATCTAGTTCTAATAAATAACAAGACACCATTTCTCCACGCCTTTTGCGCCCTGCATTTAAAAAAGTAGGGGTGGCTGGTTGATAATTTTGTTTTATCATCTGTATAGTGAAGTGACTTGCTTGCTCCATGTTTCCTTGTCCTAGATACATGGCGACGGCTACCACTCTGTCTTGATAGTTTTCCAAATACATGTTGCCATCATTGGTCTTTAATGCGTAGTTTAAATAAAACTTGTTTGCTGCCATAAAAGAAGCAAATTCAAAACCTGCATCATACGCTAAATTGTACAATGACTGTATTTGTGTGATTGAGTATTTTTCCAAAACATTGTCGTAATATTTTTCTTTTATTAAAAAATCAAATCTTTCCTGCAAGCTAGAAAATTTAACTGTCTTATTCTCTATGAAAGATAAAAATTCCCACAAGGCTTGCTTGTCCTTATCTAAATCAAAAAAATCATGCTCGTTTTTAATCATCAACTCATTGTTAAGTTCTATATACTTCATAATAATTCCCCCTTAAATCTTGCGTGTTTTAAATATACAATGCACTATATATAGTATATTATATAAAATCTAACACTATATATTGCCATGATGTTTACATATAATAACACATTAGACAGTTAATGTCAAATGTTTATCTAAAAATTTGTAAAAAAAATGTTGATATTTTTGTAAAAAATAATAGAAAAATGCGAAGTAGAGAAAAACAGCTTGATGTTAATTTCAATTTTTTCACATACTAAAACTATGAAAAAATCCAAAAATTTTTTTTATGGAGCCGGTATGCTGGCTTTGTGCTCTGTTGTATCAAAAATTTTGGGAGCTTCTTTTAGAATTCCTTTGACCAATATTTTGGGTGCAGAAGGAATGGGTATCTACCAAATTGTTTTTCCTCTCTATGCCGTTCTGTTGACGCTGTCTAGTGGGGGATTGCCTGTCGCAATATCAAGGGTTGTAGCTACACGGTGTGCAAAGAATCAAAGTGACAGTTCAGGCAAAATTCTTTGTGTAGCATTGATAGCTATGACGATTATTGGATTTTTAATAACACTTATTGTGTTGATATTTCATAGAGCAATAGCAACTGTTCAAGGCAATCATTTGGCTAGTTTAGCTTATTTGGGTATTGCTCCGGCAATAGTTTTTGTTGCTGTAATTGGTGTTTTTAGGGGGTATTTTCAAGGCAAACAAAACTTGTTACCATCTAGCATAAGTCAGCTGGTTGAACAAGCGACAAAACTGATAGTGGGTATAAGTCTCAGTATAAATTTTATGCAATACGGTGTAGAATTTGCAGTTTTGGGTGCAGTTTTGGGAGTGACATTGTCAGAAGCAGTAGCCATGATTGTACTCATTTTATTTTTTATATTTGGGTTTATAAGTCAAAAAAAGTCAAGATTGACGCAAAGCGTGGCTACGCATTTTGATATGGAAGTTTCATTGGACTGGAATATAGATGAGTTTGCCAACAGTGACAAACCACTGCAAACTAAAACAGAGAGCGTAAAAAGCATACTGAAAACGGTGTATAAGGTGGCTATGCCTGTGTCGATCGGTGCTCTGATTCTACCTATGACGCAAGTAGTTGATAGTATAATTGTAATAAATTTTTTGATTAGTGGGGGTGCATCCAGGGCAGTTGCAACAGCACAGTATGGTATAGTGAACGGTCCAGTGAGTAGTCTAATCAATTTGCCTGTAGTCATGACAATGGCCATTGCAATCGCTCTTTTACCCAAAGTTACTGATGCATTTACCAGGGGTGAGGACACACATGACATTGTGTCAACTGCAATGCGGCAGGGCTTGTTGCTAGCAATGCCTGCTTTTATTGCGACTTTACTCTATGCCCAAGACATTATGCACTTGCTATATGGCAGTGGATTGAGTGCAACTGAACTGTCACAGGGCGTACAAATTTTACAGATTTCCGCTGTAATTATACTGTATGCAACCATCGTTCAGTTGTGTACAGCTGTACTGCAAGGATATAATCAGGCGGCAAAGCCAGCTTATATTTTGGCTATGGGTGCAGTTGTAAAAATTGCAACGACAGTTTTGCTTTTGTATTTTTTAGGAATCTATGGCGTTGCCATCGCTACAGTTATTTTTTATATAATCGCTGTCATTTTAAATATTTATGCAGTGAGAAAAAAAATGAATATATCCATATTTGCAAAAGACATATTCAAGATTTTTATAGCAAGTTTAGTTTCAATTTTGACAGGCTTACTTGTAAAACTAATTGTACAAAATTATTTACCAAACTTTGCAGCATTGGCAGTTGCAATATTTATTAGTATAGCGCTTTACTTGTATCTGTGTATTTTGTTGGGTTGTATTTTAAAAGAAGAATATAAAATATTTACAAAAAAAACAAACAGCACAGTAAAAGTTTAAAACTGAAAATCAGAGCCTTTATTTCTTGTTATCAAATGTCGATGCTTTTTCTGACCAATACTTTGCTTTTTCTTCGTCCTTGTCCACTCCCCGCCCTAAACGATAACAATTTGCCAATAAAGACTGCGCTTGTGGGTGATTTTGCTCACAGGCCTTTGTCAACCATATAACCGCTTTTTTGTAATCTAAAAAGTCATAAAACTGTTTGCCCAAATTGTATTGAGCGTAAGAGAATCCCTGTTCTGCAACTTTTAAAAAGATTTCCATTGCCAATTCTCTATTTTTGGCTACGCCATCTCCATTGAGATATCTAAAACCCAAAGCATACAAAGCTTGGCTGTGTCCCTGGTCTGCCGCTTTTGCAAACCATAGAGTAGCTTCTTTTATATCTTTTTTTACTCCTTGTCCATTATAATAGCGCAGTGCTAAATTGTACTGTGCGTGAGAATGTCCTTGTTCTGCCGCCTGCTTAAACCAGTAAACTGCTTTTTCATAATCTTTTTCTATACATTCTCCATTTCTATACATATATGCCAATTTTAACTGTAAATCAACATCACCTTGTAAAGCTAGCTTTGTCAATTTATCTATATCTAAATGACTATCTGTGTTCATTGTTTATTTAATTCCTTTTTAATACAAATTTATTATTGAAAATATATCACAAAACAAAATAATAGTCAACTTTATTTTATACAATAATGTTGACATATTGAGGGTCAATTTGGCAGCTATAAAGATTTGACAAATATTGTTTTTTATGGTATAATTACCCTATAATTTAATTTGTGCATTGTAAAAGGTAATTAAATGTTAAAAAATACAGTTACAGGATTTAAAGGGATTGTGGACAGGTTGGCAATTATGGTTGCTAGCATTTTGGTTGTTCTGTGGTTATGGGTACCTGCACTTTATTCACTTTTATTTTTTATTATCATGATACTATCTGGTGTAAAATTTGACGAATATGCGACATTGTTTTGGAGTGGTTTTTTTGGTAGCGTTGCTTTGGGTATAATTCTGTTGATATTGAGAGGTCCGCGTCAATTTAGACCTACCAATACTACGAGCCAAAATTCTGATTTTACTCAATTACAAAGTGTACCTCAATCACAAAATACAAATACAAATAATCAATATTTTTTAATGCCAAATCTAGAAAATAATCCAAGTGTCATAAAAAATGAAAGTACCTTAAAGCAGATAGAAACTCCTTTGGTATTTGCTTCTAGGGTAGATCCAAACTTATTTGTACACGAATACAATGATAGATTAATTTTTTATAAAAGGGAAGGCAGAAAAATTTTCTACTTAGGTACAGAATTTAAGTATAGCGACAACTTTGGTTGACTTTAAAAGTATAAAAAATTTACTGTACTTGAAAAATTTCAATTAGTTTTTTATTAAATATTTTTGTTTGGTTGCCATACCTCCTCTCAAATGTCTTTCTTCTAAATTAAATTTGAGAATTTTTTTTACCTTTAAATACAAATCTCTATCTACACTTTTCAGTCGCCCTGTCACATCTTTGTGAACAGTGCTTTTACTTATGTCAAAAATTTTACTCGCATCTCTGACAGTAGATTTTGTTTGTATGATGTAGTTTGCTATCTTTATAGCTCTTTGAGCTATGTGCGGTTTTACTTTTTCCATTGTGTAACATATTATTATCAGATTGTACAAAATATGACATTAAACGACAAAATGGTTGACATTTTTAAAAACTTTTAGTAGAGATATGAAAAATACTTATATAGATAGATAAGACAAGAGAACATAGAAAAATGCTTATTATCTATGTTCTCTTATTTTTAATAATGAGATTGCAAAAATTTTTATTCTTTCTTTTTTATCATTTTGACTAAAAAATAAATTGACAAGCCAACAGTTAAAACTAAAATAAAACTTATTACCCTTGTAATGATTCTCCATTTAAAAGTTTTATCCCCAAAAGAGAAATACAAGATATCCGATAAGATAAAATTAGTTAGGACAGCTATAAAAGATATAAAAAAAATCTTTTTCATTACCAGCCTATTGTCCACTCATACACTATTGAGCTTGGATTTGTTTTGATCATAAAAAAACTCTCCTTATTATTGATTATAATATACCATAAAAAAAACTTATAAGTCAAACACGAGATGACTGTTTCTTGTAAATTTTTTAATTATTTTTTATGATTTTAATAAAATTACAACTATATGTTTGGCTAAGGTGTATTAGAATTTAAAATCAAAATATACTGTACAGAAAACACACTAAATATTAAAGTGGTAAATCATTTATGCATTTTATATTTTAAAACGAAGGAGAAATCCTCTGTTAAATCTCAACTTTTATTTGACAAAAACCAACCGTATGTTTATAATATTGTCATGACTGATTTGTTAAAAGAAAAACTTAGCAGATTGCCAGACAATTGCGGTGTGTATTTGATGAAAGATACAGCACAAAAAATAATTTATGTAGGCAAGGCTGTCGTATTAAAAAATAGAGTAAAACAGTATTTTATAGGAACTCAAAAAATAGAAAAAGTGGCAGTGATGGTCAATGAGATCGCTGATTTTGACTATATTATTACCAATACAGAATTTGATGCTTTGTCGCTAGAAGCCAACTTAATTAAAAAATATTGGCCTAAATATAATATATTGCTTAAAGATGACAAGAGAGCACCTTATATAAAGGTTGATTTAAAAAATACATACCCGAGATTTGAAATTGTACGCAAGTTAAAAAATGATGGCGCAAAGTATTTTGGTCCTTATTTTTTTGGTATAAGAGCGAGTGACGTATTAGAAATATTAAAGTTGGCTTATCAAGTTCGCACTTGTGATCGCAATATGAACAAACAAAGTCGTGCATGTTTGGATTACCATATCAAGCAGTGTCTAGCACCCTGTGAGCGTTTTTGCACTCAACAAGAATACAGTCAAGCTGTAAATCAAGCTATGTTATTTTTGTGTGGCAAAGAAAACACTGCAAAGTCAATTTTGCAACGTATGATGCAAATATCTAGCGATAATCTAGATTTTGAGAGAGCTTTGATTTATAGGGATAAGCTTGCCATGTTGGATAACATAGCGCGCAAAAATATAGCTGATATACCTAAAAGTGTAAGCATGGACTGTATTGCTCTGTCTACAGATGGTAACTATACTGTTGCAAGTGTACTTTTTGTGCGTCACGGAAAAATGTTGGGTATAAAAAATTATAGCATTGTAGATGCTTCTTTTGACAAATCAGAGACATTCACAAGTTTTGCCACACAATTTTACTATAATAATCTAGATGCCCCCCAAGAGATTGTGACAGAGTTGCCTATTTCAAATTCTATCAAAGAATTTGTTTACAGTTTCACAAAAAAGTTCCCTATACTGACTTGTCCAAAAAGGGGCATAAAATTTGAATTGCTTTTAACTGCACAAAAAAATGCAGATGACTTTTTGATTAAATCACGTACAAAAGAGCAAGTAAAATACAGCATGACAATAGGAGCTGTAAAACAGTTGGAACAGATTTTAGGCATTAACAGCGCTAGGAGAATGGAGTGCTACGACATAAGCAACATAAGTGGAACAGACAAAGTTGCGTCACAAACTGTTTTTATTGATGGCGAACCAGCTAAAAAAGAGTACAGAAAATATAAAATTAAGACTGTACAAGGCAGTGATGATTTTGCTAGCATGCAAGAAACCCTAAAAAGAAGATTCGAACGGGCAAAAAAGGGTGATGATAAATTTACAGATTTACCTGATTTGATTGTAATAGATGGTGGGAAAGGTCAGCTATCTGCTGCATTACAGGCGCTTCAATTGACAGGGTTTGCGCACATAAATATAGTATCTTTGGCAAAGAAAGATGAGGAGATTTTTATACCAGATAACCCAATTTCAATCAAGCTACCCAAAGATAACAATGCACTAAAAATGTTGCAAAGAATACGAGATGAAGCACATAGATTTGCAATTACTTTTCACAGAAGCACAAGAGATAAAAAAATGTTGGAAAAATAAAGTTGCGCTATTTTTACTTGAAATTAAAAGATTATGTGTCCATGTAATTGTGTATACTAAGTGTATGTGCAAGAAAATTTGGGCAATTATAAAGAAAAATCAAAGAAATATAGTGCTAACTTCTTACTTTGTTTTTTTGACGATAATAGTAGCTGCAAACTTTGTAGGTTTTTTTGATGCATTTATTTTGCAACAAGCGGAAAGCGACAAGATAGTTCGAGCGGGAAATTTGGTTCAACAAGGCGATAAAATATCTGGGCTTGACAGTACATGGATGTGGTCAAATGACAATATGACCACATGGATTACAGGGAATCAAAATGACACCTTTAAGGGTGATTTGACGGTATATGTTGCTACCACAAATTTTTGGGCTGACGCAAAAATTTGGCAACAAGGCACTTATTTACAAGATAATAAAGTTGTATATCAAAACAAACTGTGGAAAGCAAAGTATTGGACCACAAGCACTCCAAGTAGCACAGAATGGGATATTGTATCTGAGACAAAACCCACTCCTCAGTATACTTTTATTTTTTCAAAATCTTCTGATCAACAAATACTACAAAATTTAGAAAATGAAAAGTTGAGGTTGAGGTCTTTGCGTAAAGTCTTTGCATACATGCCAAGTTGGGGGGTATATGATGGGCATGACTTATTTGATGTCAAAGATATAAAGTATGATCTACTCACGCACATAACATATTCTTTTTTAAAACCTGTAAATTTGGACAGCGACAACCCAACAATCCAATGGGATGACCCATGGGCTGCACTTGGCAATGTTGGCATGGATAATAGTGGGAACAAGGTAGCTATTGTACAGAAAATAAGAGATGCCACAAAAAAACTAAAAGATAAATTTTTTGTATTTTCTGTCGGTGGGTGGACATATAGTGAACATGGTGAGTTTGAAAAAGCTACAAGTACTCCTCAAAAAATAAATGCTTTTGCTCAAAATATAGTTAATTTTATGTTGCAGTATGACTTTGATGGTATAGATATAGATTGGGAATACCCTATGGGAGAAACTTATGCCAAGCAATTTTTGGAGTTGCATAAAGTCATAAGGGAGAAACTGACTGCACAAAGTTTAAAAGATGAAAGGTATTACCAACTTTCCTGTGCTACAACGCCCAATAAAAATAATATTCAGTGGATAACTCCTACTGAACTGATAAAATACTGTGACACAATAAACTATATGGCGTATGACTACCACGGAGGGTCTTTTGCCCCATCTTCCCCTACAAATCACAATGCGCCTATGTTTCCTTCTATTGCAGGGGGTGAACCAGACTTCTATATAGACATTGTAGCAAAGGAATATCTTAAACAGGGTGTTCCCGCCAATCAACTACTCATGGGACTGCCTCTATATACGCGCGTATGGTACAATGTAGAAAATACCACTATCCATGATGGATATCCAGGACTAGGTGTCGTAGGTTACGCCCCCGGTGAATTGGATGGAAAATGGGGTTACGGCTGTGACCCTTACTATACAATGGAAGAGTTTTTGACGAGTAACAAGGGATATCAAAAATACTGGGATTCTTATTCCAAAGTTCCTTATCTGTACAGCCCAAGTACTAAAATCTTTCATTCCTTTGATGATGGTCAAAGCATTCAAAATAAAGTTGACTTTATTTTGCAAAATAACTTTGCCGGTGCAATTCTTTGGGATTTAACAGGAGACACTCGCGTTGGCAGAGGCACAAGTGAACCAAATTACTTGGGTAAAATTATTGGGAAACTGCTCAACAATGACATTGAAGTAAACGATGATGCAAAAATTACAACGAGCTACTTGTCCAATGCACAGGTGGGGGTAAATTACAATACAATAACTGGGTCAAAAGTTTATGCAACAGGTACGAATGTTAAGTTTTCCCTTAGTGATGGTCCATCATGGGCGAGTATAAGTACTGACGGACAGATAAGTGGTGTTCCTAGTTCTGCTCAATCAGACGCAGCGTTTACCGTAGTTGCAAAAGGTAGCAGTGGTGTAGAAGATAAAAGAACATTTCACATAGAAGTTAAAAGTCAAGAGTCTATACAGATTACGACGAACTCATTATCTAATGGGATAGTGGGGGAAGAGTACAGTTTGAATCAGAATACCAAAGTGGAGGCGTTGGGAAACAATGTGAGCTTTACATTGGGGGATAGTCCGTCATGGGCAAGTATCAGTGCAAATGGTCAAATTAGTGGTAAACCGACAGCGGAAGGCAATGTCAGTATAACAGTGATAGCGAGTGGCAATAATGGCGCAAAGGACCAAAAAACATACAGTATTCAGATTATTGGACAAGAGTCTGTACAGATTACGACGAATTCGTTATCTAATGGTATGGTGGGAGAAGAGTATAGTTTAAATAAGAATACCAAAGTGGAAGCGCTGGGAAACAATGTGAGCTTTATGTTGGGAGATAGTCCGTCATGGGCGAGTATAAGCGCAGATGGTCAGATTAGTGGGAAGCCGACAGCAGAGGGCAATATCAATATAACTGTAATAGCGAGTGGCAATAATGGCGCAAAGGACCAAAAAACATACAGCATTGAGATTATAGGACAAGGGCAAGGACAAGGGTCTGTGCAAATTACTACCAGCTACCTGCCCGATGCAACAGTAGGAGAGCAATATGGAGATCTAAGTGGGACCAAGTTGATGGCGACAGGTAATGATGTTAAATTCTCATTGATGGGCGGTCCAGTATGGCTTGTAATAGGCGATGACGGACAATTGAGAGGTGTTCCTGATAAGGTCGCACAAAACATGTCCTTAGTGGTAAAAGCTACTTCTAATAATGGAATGGGAACTAGTGATCAAAAGGTTTTTGAGATAAATGTAAAGGGGGATAGTG
>JAITUJ010000086.1 GCA_031286385.1 Clostridiales bacterium
AACACATGGAAATAGCTTATAGTACACATTATTAGGAAAGGTAATTTATGAATAGAGATAAAAAAATAGGTAAATATAAAATCTACACAATGGTGATAACTGGTTTGCTTTTACTTTTGTTTGGGTTAATTATGGCAGCATGTAGCGAACCAGCAACTCATCCAGGCGAAGGGGGTGACACAAAACCTCCTGAGTCTAATTATTGGACTATCACTTTTGAAATTGAGGGTGACACTACCCTTGTACCAAGTCAACAAGTATTAAAAGGTAATGGAAATTATGTAAAACGACCAACGGTTGTGGATATAGAGGGGTATGTTTTTGGTGAACTATGGTCTACTAATACTGACAGTTTTTGGGTTAGTCAGTGGTATTTTGATGATGATTTTAGTCCTAGTGTAGTGTCAAATGATATGACATTGTATGGATATTGGGACAGAATAGCAGCTGTTGTTAGTTTTGAAAGTAATGGAGGAAGTGAGTTTGAGGATATGTCTATTATACTAGGTAAATACCAAGATATTGTTATTACTCCCATTGTATATGGTGACTTACGAACCCCTACAAGAGATGGTTACAACTTTTTAGGTTGGTTTAAAGAGCAACCACCTGTCTTGGTGTGGACATACGCATCAACCGTGAGTAGAGATACGAGAATAGATATACAACCCGATAACATAGTATATATTACAGTTTATGCATGGTGGGGAAAAGAATCAGAGTTTATAGAGAGCCAAAATTTGCAGTTTACTTTGGTCAATGACAGTGTGTATTATGCAAGTGTTGTGACTGCAAGTACAGTTACTAATATAACTTTGCCAACAACATATGGTGAAAAAAAACTGCCAGTATATTTAGATATTACAAGTGGACAAGGAGGTGCAAGCAACATATATGTAACAAGCGATAATCCAAGGTACACAAGTATAGATGGAGTCTTGTATAGTGAAGATAAAACTATTCTATTATTGTATCCAGACAATAGGAGTGCAGATGAATTTGTAATACCACCACATGTAACTGAGATAGGTGATAATGCTTTTATTAGCGTAAGTCTATGGACAGAAACACCACAAGGTGGGGGTAGTACAATTATTATATTTAGCGAGGGATTAAAGAAGATAGGAATAGGAGCATTTATCAATGCAACGCAAATAAGGAATGATTTATATTTACCACAAAGTTTAGAGTATATAGCATCTAGTGCATTTGCTTATACAAGAAATGCAGGCAATATATATATCCCAAAGGGTGTCAAGTTTGTAGGGGAATATGCTTTTGCTGGTATTTATCCACCTAATACATTGCACATAGATTTGCCATACCCTACCAACAGTGACAGATATGGACCAATCCCTGACGGTTGGCAATCTAGATGGACAGGAGATGGTACTCCTCCAAATATTGTATGGAGGAGTGATGTTAAGTGATGAAGATGTAAGGGATATAGATAATGGTATTAGTAAAAAAGGGATAAAAAAAGTATTAAAAAGGAATATGGCTGCTTCTAACGCTTTTGGATTTGGTGGGTGTATATTTTTTTCTTTAGGTATTCTAGCTCTTGTTAATGCAATTAGAACATGGGTTAATAGTGGTACAACATTCATAAATATAATTTTATCTATGCTATTTTTAATGTTCATTTTTGCTTTTGGATTAGGGTTTATGTGGATGTGTTATTACAGATGGATGTTGAGAATAAATGCAAAAATAGCCTTTAAAAAAGGCGTAATTGCCGTTGCCAAGATATATAAAGTTACGCACGAGACGGTATCTACAGACAGTAGGCATGGGGTGGCTATAGATCGTAAACTTTATTGTGGACTAAAATACACCTATGAGATAAACGGAGTGCAAAAGAAATCAAGAACTGCTAATGTATATAGTTTAAAAGAAAAAGATTATTATATGACATTAGATAGTATAGCTATAAAAGTATATAAGAATAAGACAGTCGTTGTAGAACCATTGGGTGAGTTTTTTATTGATTATGACTTAAAAATTGCTATAGACAATTTTAAAAAAAGAGAAGAGAAATATAAGAGAAAGAATGATGGAAAAGCTTTGCCTGGTTATGATGCGGAGGCTGGTATGAGTAAAGATGAAATATATGACAAATGGTATAAATCTAAGCATAAAGTTTAGCGGAAATACTCGTGAAAATAAGGAAGAAATTATGAAAAAACTTTTCAGAAAAAATTTTGTTAGCGTCTTTGTTGCAATGGTATTGCTTATATCTATGTATGCAACAAATCTTGCTTTGCCAGTTATGTATTTGATGGAACATACATCAAAAACGAGTAGTGATATTAAGTCATCAACTACACCAAAGACTTCTAACACTGGCGGAATAGATTTGCAACAATTTAAAAGTGAAGCGACTGCAATGGGTGGGTATGCTGTGACCAATGAGGAAGATTTTTTAAGACAAGGTAATGCAAAATCTCAGTCATTGGAATATGTTAAAAAATTAAGTCGATCAACTCAACAGAAGGTTATTGTAAGGGAGAACTTGACAGGCAATCCCATACAAAATGCAGTAGTCAGTTTTTAACACCCCTCTCTGAGAGGGGTGTTAAAGTGCTACCCAGCGTATATAGCAATACCATAAATACAGTTGACTTATACTACAAAAGTGGTTATACATGTATATTAAATTACTAAAACCATCAAAACACACCATTGTAAAATATTTCCATCAAAAAAGTCGCCTAATTCACCAAAATTTATGTTACAAACGATTGACAAAATAGCAAAAGAAAGAGAGTGTCAACCCAACCACATGGGCAGATTTTGAAACAGCCAAAGAATACGCACAAAAACACAACTACAGTGGATTGGTATTTGCTTTAACTAAGGATGTAATCTTTATGGATTTAGATAAGTGTATAGACACATCAACAAGCAATATAACCAATCAAAAAGCACAACAAATGTTATCTCTACTCCCAAATACCTATACAGAGAAGTCAGTCAGTGGAAGAGGCATACACATCCTTTGCAAAGGCAATCTGCCAAAAGATTGCTATCACCGAAATGATAAAGATGGGATAGAGATATACGACACCAACCGTTTTATCTGTATGACAGGAGATTTGCTAAATGATACCGCCATAATACAATGCATAGCTTTATTGTTTAGTGTAGGTGTCAATAGTTTTATGTTGTACAATTGGTACATTGACAGTAAAGACAGCGCATCTGATGTAGGGGTTGAGCAACAGCGAGTATTGAGTAATAAGGCAAGTGACACAATAAGTTTTGAGCTTACGGCCAATGATATAGCTTATTATTATGAGTCAAGTTCAGGCAGTAGTAAGAGTAGTGTGCGTGTTAATTTTTTATTTTTTTCTGAGGTAAGAAATACATTGATTGATTTGTATAGTGATGATATTATGATAGCATTTGCATTTAATTTGCGGTCATGTTTTAGGGAAGATTTAGATGTGAATGGTTGGGACTTTAATAAAGTAGCGAAAGAGTCTATTACAACTGCCATGACAGATTTTATGTTTAGTACTTGCCGATAGATTTATATTTGTAAAGGAGTTGAATACAAAGGTTGATGAAAGTGGAACTCCTGTAAAAACGACATGGAATACAGTTGAATTTGACAACTGTGAGAGTGCGGAAAAGTATTGCGATAGCAAAGAGGGCCGAGGTGTTAAAAACGCATACACATATAAAGGCAATATATTTAGATGTTATAATCATCAAAGTTTTTTGCCTTTGCACTTAATTGGCAAAGACAAAGCAGACTTTGATTGTGAGAGGTTTAAAGAAATAGGGTGTAGTCCACAAGAGGTTTACGAGTATAGTTTGGAGCATAATTTTATAGCTCCGCCGGGTTTTTTTTGAGGATATGGGTATGTTAAAATTATTTGATAAAATAAAAAACCCTAATTTTGATTATATAGCAACGCAGTACAGTGTTGATAATAGTTTTTATGATTTAGTGCTTTTAGGGGTAGTGAAAGCGCTAGAATATGAGTGTGACCCGACTGTTGTTTTAGGCAAAAAGTTTTTTAATAAGATGTCATTGTTGCATTTAAAGAGGTATAAAAAACAGCTAAGACGGCAGATGAAACAAGACAAGAGTCGTTGCTTAAAGATAGAGCAGTTGTCAGAGCAGCAAGAACCTGACAAGAAAGAAATTGTAGCTGTGTTAGAGCCGACTACAAGTTTACCATCAGTCTTGTCACCACTACAACTACAACAGTTAGCGAAAGACTTGCTACCGTTGTTAATACAGCATCAAGAGCAGTTTATGAGCAAAGAGCAGGACTCGTCATGATGTGACTTGCCTGTATTTTGTTTGCTTGACACGAAAGCAGAGCATGACAAAACAACCCTTTATTTGAAATATAGATTGCTTGTACAAAGCAATCTACACCCGCCTTAATGAGGCGGTGCTGTAAGCTTGTACACTGTAAGAACAAGTATTTATCACTGTATTGTTATTGCAATGCGGTATGCATGACTATTGCAAGAGTGCTTGTTTACTGTTAAAATGTTCCAAATGGCGTGCAAAGCAGCATGCTTGCACGCCATTTGTTCATAGTTTGTTCACTGACCGCCCGCAAGGGCGGTGCTAACATAATAGTATTACTGTTAGCAAATGACATATTCATATATTCAGTTATCCACAATTTTATCCACATAGCAAATTAAAACAAAAAGGGGAATTTTATGCAAAGCGACACAAAGCAAAATGAAACGACAATTGCTGAACAAGCGAATCAACAGCTGGTTGAAGTTGAAAAAGACTTTACAGAGTTGCAGTACGAAAAACTACTGCAACTTGATGGTGACGCCTCTTGTGACAAAAACTTTAAAGTTGACCAGCAAGCGTACAACTACATGATAACTATCCCCAACCCGAAAATGACAGAGCAAGAGCTGTACGACTATCTGAAAGGATTGGTCAATGTAAACTACTTTGTTTTTTCGTTGGAAAAAGGGGACGAAAAGGGACTCTTGCATCATCAGCTTTACATTAAATTTAGTACAATGAAAAGCTATTTTAATGCACATAGTCCCATAGGTATAAATGCAAATATACGCAAGCGTCACAAAAACAGTACGGCAGAGGCATGTATAAATTATATAAAGAAGTTAGGTAAACACGCTAGCAAAGCGCATACAAGACAGAGTGAGGTTTTTGAGTGGGGAGAGCCAAAGCAAGAAAGTACAAAGCAAAATTTAGCGTTGGTGGAGATGGTGGACATGGTTAAATCTGGTACATCAGCAGAAGAGATATTTTTAAAATATCCAAAAGAGTACGCAAGGTATGAAAAGTTTTTGGACAGCATGACATTGAAGATTAAGACAGACCCGTTTAAAAAAGAGTATAGAAAAGTAGAAGTGATTTATATTTATGGGAAAACGGGTGTCGGCAAAACAAGCTATGTATATGAAAAACACGGTTACCAAAATGTGTACGCTACGACTATAAGCATGGTCAGTGGTTTGATGAGTATATGGGAGAATCTGTTTTGTTGTTAGACGAGTTTGATAGTAGTTTGGAGTTTAATATGTTGTTAAAGATTTTAGACGGACACCCGATTCGAATATCTAGTCGATATTTTAACAAACAAGCTGCTTTTACGACCGTATATATAATTTCTAATAATATATTGTCTACGCAATATCCAAACATCAGAACGGGGAACCCTGCAAAGTTTGATGCACTGATGCGTAGACTGACAGGAATATACAACTTTGACCGGTCAAGGACATACAACATATTAGATGCCAATAGAAAACAAGTTTCTATGTTTGTTTCTGAAAAGCAAGATGCAAATAAAGAGAAATAATTCGATGTAAAAAGAAAATTAATATATTATTTAGAATTTAAAGGAGTTATTATATGATAGATTTAAATTATTGTAACTATTGCGGTAGTTACTGTGCTAATTGTAAGTGTGCAGGACCTGATATGCCCTCTGGTTCTATGTATTTTTGTCAAGAGTGTGGACAAGGACATTGTATGTGTGTGTGCATTAAATGTGGTCATTGTGGAATTAAATATTATGATTACAGTATTTTTACAGAGGGTACAGAGCGTGCAGATGATTTTGATAGAGAATTAAATTGTAAGACTTGTGGGTTTAGCGGGTGTAAAGATGTATAACAAAGCATTTTTGTTGTAAGGTTTAGGGCCATATCTAGAAAGAAGTAATTTATAGACTACAAAATTGTACAGAGTTATTTTAACTTTGTATAATTTTGTTTTGTGTGGCAAAAGTTAGATTTGTATATTAATCTAAATCACAGAATCGAGTTAGGTTACCCATATCTTTGATGATGTCGGGAGTGTACAGAGTCTGATAGTATCTACAAACAGATTTACTATTTACTAAGATAGTGTCATTAGAGGAATCAAAGATATAGTAGTTTTCGTCAGAGATGTACAGCTTGGCATTTTTAAGTATTAAGAAGTTAGGGTTACTTGCATCGATGCTGACATTATCACAGATATAAAAGTACTTGTGGCACTGAACGACATAAATCTTTTGATTGCTAATTTCATTTGTTACTATTATTTCCATACGCACATTATAGCAAAACAAAAAATAAATGTCAAGAGTAATTAAACATATTCATTTTAATTTATTGTGACAACACAAAAAACACATAGCTTGACAAAAGTTTTTCTATGTGGTATGATTTGTGGTATAAAATATTTAAGGTGCTTAGTATACAATATATTGTATATAAGTTTCTATATCTTGTATTTATTGAGCTTGTTTGTTAGTGGTTCGGACACATCTGGTTCACATAGACATGGTTGGAATGGTGGCAGTGGATACAGTGGTGGTAGAGGAGGAAACGGTGGTAATGGTGGATATGCCATCATGGGTAGTTTCAGTCAACTAAACTCTGCGTACTATTTCTATATGGCGGAGATGGAGGCAACGGAGCAAATGGAGGCAGAGGCGGTGACGGCGGGCGAGGTGGAAACGGAGCAGATAGAACAGTTGGTTTCTTTTCGCTTGATTCAAGTAGATGGGCTGGTGATGGTGGACATGGCGGAAATGGAGGATGGGGAGGTAACGGTGGCAATGGTGGAAACGGTCAATACGCAGTGTCAACTAACACAGGTTTGGGATTAAGAGGATATGCAGGAGGTCGTGGTTGGGCCGGTTCATATGGATATGGTGGTAGCGGTGGTAATGGTGGAAGTGGAAATACTGGCGGAATAAGAGGAAGCAATGGTTCAAACGGAGGCTATGGCTATGATGGTTACTATGGAAGTGGTAGGTAAATAAAGTTAAATTACAATACAAAGCAACCCACTATGCAAAGATGCTTAGTGGGTTATTTTGTTAGTGATTTGTAAAATATTTCTAAATATAATTTATAGTAATGCATTGTTCAAATGGTGTAGGATATTTGAGTAAGTAAACACAAGTGTTGGGGATGGAGATAAGATAATAGAGTTTGACAGAAGTGTTTGTATATGCAGTTACAACTTTTGTTACAACCATGAGAAAGAGTTGCTTGGCATCAATTGGGATTTAGTAATTATTGATGAAGCACATAAGTTAAGGAATCTATACACTGAAAGCAATAAGATAGACCAAAGTATTGCAAGTATATTTAAAGATACATTTAAGTTGCTACTTACAGCAACGCCGTTGCAAAATAGTCTGCTAGATTTATATTCCACTAACACAAAGGGAAGTGTTAGTGGCTGTTTTTTATATGACATTTTTACTTTTCAGAATCAGATAGACCTAATAGATAATCAGTAGAGCAATTAAAAAATCTACTAAGTTGTACTAAGCGTTCCACTGTGGGTAGAGTGATAGATTTTTCATCTTCATAATAGTTTATTGTTCGAATGCTAATGTTTAGCCTACGAGCTAGTTCTATAATTTGTAAGTTATTTTTAAGTCGTAGCTCTCTAAAGCGATTCGAAAAGTTTTCTTTTAGTCCCATACTCTAATCCCATATTTTGTATTTTTACTTTATAAAAGATTAATTGACACACATTTATATTTTTGTTATACTATACAAAGGCATATTGCAATGATATTGCATGTAATTAGACAACAAGCTTCATTATTAGTGTAAGTCATAATTTTAGTATTTATACGAAAGGTGATTCTTGTAATCAGCTAGCAAACTACTGTGATAATAGCACAGTAAACAATACTTGTCAACATATTACTTTGAGTGTTATTAGATTGACATGTACACTGTGTTTCT
This sequence comes from Clostridiales bacterium, assembly GCA_031286385.1. Classification (GTDB taxonomy): domain Bacteria; phylum Bacillota; class Clostridia; order Christensenellales; family Pumilibacteraceae; genus WRGC01. The sequence continues at coordinate 8,215 of JAITUJ010000086.1, forward strand.
ATTTACCAATGCAGTGCACATTAGTACAATATTAAGTAAAAGAATATATAGTGCAAAAAATTCACTAGCATTGATCAATAACTAATAAATCCCAAAATAATAATAAAGTAACAAATTTTTTCGTTTCGTTTTTACACATAAGATAAAGTTAGTTTGTAGCACCGCGCAAAAGTGTAGATATTTTATGGTGCGTGAACATGTCAAAATAACTAGGATTTATTTTTTGGAGTACAGTATGAATAGTCATATAAAAGTTAATTTTTTTAATAAAAGTATTATATCAGTAGCGTTTATTGTACTGTTGATTAGTTCTTTTGTTATTGCATCATTTGTAGGAATATTAAGCCCTATTGTAGCTCGTGCGTATGACCCGATGTTTGATGGAGGGAATGGGACACAAGATTATCCATACTTAGTATCTAACAGTAGACATCTCAATAATGTGAGATACAATTTAGATAGTTACTTTTTGCAAACAGAGAACATTGATGCAAGCGACATAGAGAATTTTGTCCCAATAGGCAATGTTAAGTATACCATTTGCAGGGAACTATAGTGGTAGTCAATTTGTTATATCTAATCTCAATATAGACAGCACTAGTAAGACTGGTGTAGGTCTATTTGCTTTTTTAACGG
>JAITUJ010000020.1 GCA_031286385.1 Clostridiales bacterium
TTTCAACACGCAATTCATCCAAAGTTGAATAAGTCAAATGGTTGTAGAACTTTTCTTGATCAGTTCTATGCTTACGCTCAACCTTTCCATTGTGGCGTGGAGTGCGAACCTTTATTCTCTTGTGTATAAATTTTAGGTCAGCAGCTGTGTCGTTGAAAAGTCTATTGACAAATTCTTTGCCGTTGTCCGTTTGGATATATTGTGGTACATAGCCAAAATGCACAATAGCTCTTTTTATAAAGTCTACTGTGGTTTCTTTTCGTTTATTATCATATGGATATACAAAGCATTCCCTTGTGGTTTCATCAATCATGGTAAATTGGTAGTGATATGCTTTGGTCCTTTTCTTTTTGCCTACCATGCTACCTATATAGCATTCTTTTGGAACATACTTTACATCCAACTGCATTTTTTGCCCAAACATTTCAGGGGTATGATATTTCTTTGGCTTGTAATACTCTATGACATCCTTGATATTATTCTTGCGTATCCACTTGTACATGGTCAAGTAGTGCCTACCATATGCAAATTGAGTTCTTAGTTCACCATAAATTTCAGTATATCCCCAAGTAGGATTTTGCTCTGTGAGTTGCTTGATATGTTCTTTTTCATCATCCGTTTGACTTGCTGGGTGTGCTGTCAATGGTTTGCTAGATTTATTTTGCAAACTTTCAATAGTTCCATTATATCTATTTAGCCACCGCCACATAACTCTCTCACAGACTTTATATTTCCTTGACATGAATACTACACTTTCGGTCAAATTGTATTTTGTATTAGATAGTTCTAAAACTAATTCTACTGCCTTTTGTTTGTCTTTGGCTGTTTTCCTTGTTTTCACAAGTCCACTGCGTTTCATGGGTTACTCCTTAATTCCCTATTACTCCCCTTATCATAAATTATAGCACAAATATGAACAAAAAGCAAACAAAAACAGTTGTATCCTTTTTGAATACAACTGTCATCTTTATCCAGTTTACACTCTCACCCTTTTCACATTGCTACTTAAACTCCTAGTAAGATGATTGTTTTTTGGCTTTGGCAAACTGTTCATACTTGTTTTTCTTGTGGTGATATTTTTCGCAAACCATATCACATATAATATACATTGCATGGTTGCTCTCATTGCGACCCACTTTTGCCATAATATTTTGTAAATGAGTATAAGCATTCGTTGCTGTATCCCATTCTGTCCTAGCCATAGTCATTGCTAGATTGGGAGCATCACTTTGTTCTGCTATGCACAAAATCTCTTTCATGTGGTGTAGCGTGCCACGCAATAGCTCACAATAGTATACCATTTCATTTTGCATATCTATTTTTTCATTCATTGTCTGTATCCTCCATAATTTCTGTATTGTTTATACTATACATATCATTAACAGCATCATCTACCAAATTCTCTACTTGCTCATCTGCTTGACTTTGACTCAGCAGTTTAACATTGTCCTCTATCTTGTCTTGTTTATCCAAGACTTCGGCAATTTGGTTTTTCTCTGTAATCACCATTCCTACTTTGTGATTGAGTAGTCTACACGCCTCACTAAAACTTTTTCTAAATTGTTTACTTAATTCATCCTTGCCACTCAATAACTTAAAAAAGCACTACCTAAATCACCTCTATTGCTTTTGGCATACAGTACAGTTTTTGATAGATTGGGTGTCCATTTAGTAATTTGCTTGACTGTATGTTTTTTAGCCATATCAATAGCAAATTTAGGTAGAGTTTTGCCACCTGTATACTGGTCTAGCAAGGGTTTGAGAAATGCTAGTATATCTTTCATTGTAGATGCCATGCTTATCCTTATGAATACAACAATCACCAATGCCAGCTCATTGATGATTGCCATCGGCTAGCAATTTCCTAACTTTTTTTAACGGCAAAAATAATTTTTGCCTAAAAGTTTGGGATCTTGCCTTTGCCTAAATCCTTAATTTGGTTTTGTTACAAATTTGCAGCAAGTGCTAGTTGGTCTAGTCTTACGCCCAAATCTTTGATTGCAACAAACACACTAGGGTCAACTGTTGCAGGGGTTTCTACAATTGCTCCACCCTCTTGCTCAAACGCTGGTTTGCGGTGTCTTTTGTCCTCTTTGCGGTCTAGCTCTCTATCAAGCCTATCAATCTCTCTCATGAAATTCAAGTTTTGTTTTTCATGTGCTTTGAGAATATTGTCATTGACTCTACCCTCTGCTACAAGAATTTCTTCTCGTATCAACTTGTTCTCATCACGCAACTGTGTTTCAAGTAACTTAATGTCCTCTCTACTTACAGTCCGGTTTCTATGGTGGTTTGCATCCATGTGAGTTTGTATCTCATCAGCTCTTACAAAGTTAGCTTCATCAAACAATGCTCCCCTTCGGTCTTTTCCAAAACCTACCCATACAAGGACAAGTGCTATCAATATAACAATAAAGATTGCCCATACTGCACTAGTGCCACCAAATCCACCACTACCTAGCTCTTTGAGAGCTAAAAGTTCTTTTAAATCCATAATTATACTCCTTAAATTCTAGTGATAGTGATATAAGCACTATTCACTGTTTGTGCAACTGCTACTCCAAGAGTAGGACTTTGCACGGCTACGATTGAAATGTTTGCATCTCTTTCTACACGAATTTGTGCTATCAAATTTTGAATAGCATCATTTGTAACTACTGGCATACCTGCTTGTGCATTTGTCAATTGAACATTGTCCACAAGGATAGATAAACCATTTGTAGTTAGTGCATTGAGATTAACATTTACTGTTACTTGATACACACCTCTTGGCAATGTAAATACTGTCCCTGTATTATTTATCCTAATTCTATGAGCAGGTCCTACTAGCGTAAATGCTAGTGGCGTTCCACCATCCCCCAAACTAGGTGTCAATGTTACAGGAGTAGTATTAAATGCATAAATGTGTGATCTTCTAAAATCAGCATTCTCCATGAAATTCTCCTATTAAATCTGTACTGTGCTGGACAGTACACGCTCATTATAACATACAAATTGACTATATATTGTGTAAGCACAGTGTACTTTTGTGTAGTGTTTTTGTACACTTTTTTACATTCATGTAAAAAAAGATTGATGAAGAGTTTGTAAACACTTGATGTCTTTTTAGATTGATGGTATAATAGTATACATAGGAGAACATATCATGTTTGAGAAAATAGAAATTGAACTTATCATCAAAGCTCTCGGTAGCTACGGCAAAGACATTGCACAAAAAATGGTTAATAGTAATAACCTTTTGATAGAGCTTCAAAAGCAAGCCAAAGAAGCTGGCACACCTGTGACTGCACAAGCCACTACTGACCAATTGGGTAACCCTATTGTTAGTCAATCAATTGAAAGTGAGCAAGCCGAACAAGTTGCTTATGCGTAAGGAGTTTATGTATGAATGAGAGTACACAAAAAACAGCTACTGACATCTTATTTGATAAGTTAGTAGCTATTGCAAATGAAATTCCTAACAAGGAACATTTAGGTAAGTTTGGTTGCATTCAAAAAATAGAAGTGCTAATAAACAGTTTAAATCACTTGCATAAAGGTGGTCACTTTTTCCCTAATGAAATCATTTAACTAATGCAACTAAATCTGCCTCAAAACTAAAAATATAGTTAGTATTTATATAAATGCTGAATGGGAATTTCTTATTTCCACTATCACTTCTTGTAAAATCTTTGATTTCATAAAATCCATCAATACCTCTTACAAAAATACCCTTAATGATTATTCCATTAGTAAGATTTAGAATATATGATTCACTTGGATTCATAGCTGAATAATTAGCTTGTTTATCATATTGTTGTATCATGTAGATATTATACCAAACTCAACCATCACCTGTCAATTATGCACGCTAAAAAACACGAACTCATAGGCTTTGAAATACTAAAAAATCATAGACTGGCTACCATTAGTCAGTCTATTTTTAGATACAATGGCAAATACTTTGAACCTTTTAGTGACAATTAATATATGCTTGTGCTTCTTGCTCCGACTCAAATGATTTAAACTCTGGACCAGAAAATCCTTTTGTGGCATCTTGACATTCTTCCCATGTTAAAAATATTCCAGTATTATTGCCTTTCTTAACTGCATAAAATTTTTGTTTCTTTGCCATTTTTACTTCTCCCATTTTTTAAAATTTTGTGCCTGCTCCATTACTTTTTCAAATATTTCATCATCCCATTCTGGCGGGTAACCACTTTTGTATAATAGCACTGTTAAATCTTGATTAAGCTGATTTTTGATATCTTCTCTCATTGCCCAATCAGCATACTGTGATTTGTCATCTATAAGTTTTTTTATTTCTTTTGCCAACACTAGACATTTATCATTTTCATATTTAAAACCATGTGTGTCACGCACTTTTACTAAGATATCATAAAAAGCCTTTTCTTCAAATGTTATTCCTAAATCCGCAAAAGATACTTTATCACTTTCTAAATCGCTAAATATTTTTATTATCTCATCGCTAAGTCCATTGATAAAATCTGCAACTACTTCGCTTGTAAAAACAAGTTTATCTCTCTCATTATACCTTGCAACTACCAGCTTTAATCTTTCATCAAATTCTATTGCTTTAACTTTGTTTACTTTGCCATATTGTGATATTGCTTTTTTAAGTAGCATCATCAAAGCATTAAATTTTGTTATTGGCAATTTTGTAGATAGTGCCTCATCTAGTATTTCATCGCTAAATATATCTTGTGGCTTGCCTGCATTTACAATATTTTCAATGCCAGTGCAGGTGATAGCATCTTGCACCATTTTTTCTACTACGCTATTCATAATTTCGGCATCGGGTGCTATGCCGTTGGTTTGCTTATATATAATAGACCTTATTGCTAGATAAAACTGTGCTTGCATTATTTCATCATCTGTCAATCTTCCACTAGGACTACAAATTTCATATGCTCCTTTTAGCTCTCTACTTATTTGCATAAATCTAGTTGTCAAATCTTTGCTAGCTTGCACAAATTCAGACGCTAGATTTAAGCACATTAACCGTTCTAACGGTTCACCATTAAAAAACTTATTAGCGTTAAAACCATGCAACAGCTTATCAATAGTTGCAAGTTTGTTTTTAAATACTGAAAATGCTATTTCTATCTCTTTTATAGGACTATCTTGTTCTTTGCCATATTTGTGGATTGCTTGCAACATATCTTCTTTGATGCCAATATAATCAACTACCAATCCTTGTTCTTTGCCTTCTGCTTTGCGGTTCACTCTTGATATTGTTTGTATAAGAGTATGCTTTTGCAAAGGTTTGTCAATATACATTGCAGCAAGTTCTGGCACATCAAATCCCGTAATCCACATATCTACAACAATAGCAACACTGAAATTAGACTTTGGGTTTTTAAACAATTTGTCTAGATTTTTTCTATGTTCTTTTGTACCTAATAGTTCATATAATGCCTTATCGTCATCTGGGTCACGAGTTGCAACCATATTTAGTTTTGGTATTTTAGTTGAATTATACAACTCATCTTTTGTCAACACACTCTCATCTTGTGCCTTTTTAGCAACGCCCCAATCTGGTCTAATATTCAAAATTTGATTGTATACGCTGTATGCCAACTGTCTATCCGCACACACAACCATTGCTTTTTGAGTTATGTTTGGCTTGTTTGACACTAATTTTTCATAATGTTCTACTATATCTACACTTAGTCTTTTTAGTCTATCAGGATGACCCAATACCC
>JAITUJ010000046.1 GCA_031286385.1 Clostridiales bacterium
TTTTAAAAAGCTTTGCTCCAATCTAGAAAGTTGAGGAGCGACAAAACTCGTAGTAGCAGAAAATTCTGCACCCAATGCAGTCACCCTATCGGCAAAGCCAGCATACTTATCAACTTTGCTATCTTCATGTTTGTGCATGTGAGCGTAAGTTGTAAGTTTTTCCAACTCACAACTTAGCTCGCATAGCAAATCTAAGGCTTGCTTTATTGTTTTGGCATTGTCTAACTTGCCATCGTACTCTGTCACTTTTTGATAACTTTTGTTAAAACTATCAAACCTTTTTTCCCATTCACTGTCGCTTGCAATGATAGCAGACAAGTCCCATCTATATCTTTTATCAATCTTATCTCTCTGCATATTATTCTCCTTTTTTTGAGGCTATGCCCCTATCAATATTTGTAATTATAAACAAAATTATAACCTCACGCTTATCACAAAAAACTTAATTCTATTCTTCTGTCCTTTTTATTGTATAAAAATAAAAGCCAATTGTCAAACCAATCAATACTGAACCGATTACCAAAATCCATATCCACCAATTTGATGACTGTTCTGGTATTATTGGGGGTTGCACTACGTCATCTTTTTGCACAGTAATTGTGATAATCTCACTCCAATCTGACGGTGCAAAAACACTGTCCCCTAAATGTCTGACTCTAAATGTACTGACACCCTCACCCACTATATTGAGTTGACCAGTTAAACTATTTACCAACTCAATAGATGTCCCACTATCTTGCCTAAACTCATATGCCCCATTACCTTGCCCCCAATCGCTTGCAAATTGGCTATCTCATCATCTAACAAATTTACTATCCTGTCTCCGCCTACAATTGAGGGTACATCTGTTTGTCCATCTTTTGCAACAGCAAAAGCGTTTATGTCAACTATCCAACCTTGCAAAACAACTCGTTTGGGAATCATGAAACCTTTATAATACTCATGAATTGCTAAAAATTCGCCTATACTGCTAGTCAATTTGTCATCGCCAAATGTTTGCCCGTTTGGTATCCAGAAAGTCGGTGGACTCTGATTTATTGTCCATCCATCTGTCACAAAACTTATCTCATGTTCTAAATAGGCAACTATGTTGATTTGGTCAATAAAGTTTATGTTAACGGTCAAACTTACGGTAGTATTTTGGTCATCAATGTCCAATCTTTGCTCATTGACTTCAAAATAAGCTATTTTGCTATACTGTTTAACAGCAAATTTGTTCCACTATTTGCAACAGCTACAAATTTTTTGTCGCCGTAAGTGACATCCAACCATGCACTACTTTGATCAACACCTGTCGCTATATCGTAATCCCAATCTATCCCATTTGGTGATGACATAACCCGACTAGTCCCATTCATACTAGCTACTGCAATAAATTTGTCATTACCATATGCAACAGACTGCCAGCTACTACTGCCCACTCCATTTCCTTGAGTTTGCCAATCCATATCGCCATTCCCAACTAAAACACTGTTGTTTTTAAAAATGTTCTGACTTGAATCAACTCTTGACAAATCCACATTTTGTCGCTGTGAAAAACCTACTAAACTTAAATTTAGGCAAAATAATGTCAAAATTACAATGATTATTTTGTTCAATTTTATAATATTCATACAGCTAACCTGTATGTAGTATAACATAAATCATACTCTATGTCAAAAATTTTTTGGTATCCTTTATAAGTTTAAAACATTTTTTTCAAGTTCTTTTAGAATACCTTATTTAAAAAATAATACACAAAATTGTAGAGTAAGTGTCCAAACTTAAATAAAATATTAAATATTCTCCCTAAATGTAAGCCTTGCTTAAATTACCTAAACAAAAAATAGGTCGTAACTATTTACAAACCTATTTGTATAACGACAGTACTTAAAAATATATTCCCTAGCATCTAGCTACACTGTCCAGTGGGGCTGTAATTTGTATACCTTCTGGGCACAGCAAAAATATATTGCTGCTGATTCTCTGAATACTGCCATTTAATGCAAATATCGCACCTGATAAATAGTCCAGTATTCTTTGGGCACGACTGTCATCTACACTGTCTAGATTTACAATTGCAGGTTCTTTGCGCTTCAAATAACTAATGAGCACTTCAACATCTTCGGGTGTTGAAGGCTGGTAAATGACAAGGTTTTGGTAATTTCTTGGAATAGTTTCAGTATTTGTATTCGGCAAAGGCATGCCAATATAATATGGCATATTTGCGTGTTGCTGCAATGCCGGCTGGGCATTCTGTAAGTCTACCACATTTTGTAACGCCAAATTTGGCTGGTACTGGTTACTCACAACTTCTCTTGCAAAGTGTTGATTTTGCAATTGAGGTGTCGCAAATAATTCCGCTCTGTTATTTGTTGTAACTTGATAGGGTGGATAATTTTGTACTCCAGTTGGAATAGGTCTGTAATTACCTTGTCTATCGTGTGTATCCTCAAAAAACTCGGGCTGTGCACCTTTCTTGTAATTACCGCCCTTATTCAAAAAATTTTCAAAAGCTCCCATATATGTTTCCCTTTACAATATATTGAAAATTATACCATTTAAAATAATTTTTGTCAAACAATTTCGCAACAAATTATAAACAAAACAAGTCAAAATATTTAAATAAAATTTTAATTGGTGCTACGGCTACCTCAAAATAACGGTATAGTGGCCAAAAAACAAATGTCTTTTCTCTTAGCTGCTTCACCCTCTGCCAGTACACAACATTTTTTTGCAACTTGTGCATCAGCTTTACAGGCCAAATTTGACAGTGCTTGCAATGAACCTCCAGTAGACACTACATCATCAACCAATGCGACTTTCTTGCCAGCAATCAATGCGACATCTTCACTGGATAGATAAAAGTTTTGTATGCCATCTGTCGTTATTGACTTATACTGAACTACAATGCCATCTTGCATGTAAAGTTTACTTGTTTTTCTGACCACTGCATACCTATCATGCCCTAGATTGCGTGCCAAACAATGCGTAAGTTGCAAGCCTTTACTCTCAACCGTCATAAGTACATCAATATTTTCAAACATTGGTGTCATATTTTTTGCACAGTGTTCTGTCAAACCTACATTGCCATGCAAGTTAAAAAAAGCTATACCAATACCATTGGCAAATGTTAAAACCGGTAGACGCTCCACTCTACCGCATATATCTACATCAAAAAATTTTTTATTCATTATTATCCTTATAAAAATCAACACAGTGTATGAGTTTATCGTGCAGCAGCTTTAAAGAATACAAAAATATTGAGAATCTTGCAAAGCGCAAATTTTATCAATACACTTAAATTCTTATGTGAGTATCAAAAGCGTCAACTATGTGCAATATATCCGTACTTCCATCTATTTGAATACAATCAAACCTGACATTTTTATCAAAAAAATCTTTTGATTTGATGTATTCTACACTAGTTTTTGCAATTTTTTTTTGTTTTGTCAAATTTATGGATTCCAAACCTGATCCAAACAAGTCATTTTTCCTTGAACGCACTTCTACAATGACTAGATAGTCGCCTTTTAAAGCTATTATGTCTATTTCCCCTATTTTACACTGCCAGTTTGTGTCCAAAATCAAATATCCATCTTGCTGCAAATACTGCACAGCAATTTGCTCTGCTACTCTGCCATTCATTTTGTTTAAATTTTTCATAACAAACTTGTACTACTTTATTCCCTACTATTTTCTTAAAATTAACATACTTATTCTATCTACATTTGCAAATTTTTTAAAAATGATTTTCTGTGATACTTTGTCACACCAAATTTTTGTATAGCTTTAAAATGCTCCTCTGTACCATAACCTTTGTGATGAGAAAAGCCATACTGCGGATACATTTCATTCAACTCCAACATGGCTCTATCTCTTGCGACTTTTGCCAATATAGATGCAGCGGCTATACTATAACTGATGTTATCACCGTTTGTAATAGAGACCATTTGAGCAGATTGCATGTGCGTATTGGATAAATCAACTTTAACATGATCAATCAACACAAAATCTGGAACCATATTCAATCCGCACACAGCTTGTACCATACCTTTTTTTGTAGCATTCAAAATATTGATTTCATCAATGATGGTATTAGAAATGCTAGAAATACAATAATCTAGTGAATTTTCTAAAATCTTGTCAAACAGCTCTTCTCTTTTTAAACTAGTCAACTTTTTACTGTCATTTACACCTTCTACAAAATCTTTTGCAATGTATGCTGCACAGACGACAGGACCTGCCAACGCCCCTCTACCTGCCTCATCTATGCCAGCAGTCAGACCTTTAAATTGATTGTCATATTCAAAAGTGGCAGAGTTTAATACAGAAATTGGAGGATGAAATGAAGTTTTATTATCTTTTGTAAATTTGCCTTGCTGCTTTTTTATACTTGAATTTAAGCTATAATGGTACTCCAAACCCAAATCAGTAGGTAAAATATTGTAATAAAATACATGGTTATTTACCATTGAAGTAATTTCACCTGTGATAAAACGCAACCAAAACAAGTGATCTAAATGCTCATCTTGCACAACAGGACCAACAAAATAATCTATTTTTTTTTCGTAAGCCAAAATTATTTCGTTCAACTTTGACTCCCAATTTTTCGAACTCATCAATACTCCAAGATTTTTTGACATTCCTATACAACATCTAAACTAATTCTACCCAATCTGCCTTTCCTAAAATCATCTACAACAGCAACTGCGGCGCGCTCTAAGTCTACTTGTCCACCTTTCAACAAAAAGCCTCTCTTTAATGCTATTTGATTTAGATTTATTATAGGTTCTACATCAAAGTTGCAACCGTATTTTTCTTTTAGATATGTGTTGTCCATTTTTTGAAGACGATCCACAAGTTCTAAACCTAGTTCTACGCTATCTGTAATGTGATCTTTTATACAACCAATGAGAGCCAACTTTATTGCACAATCTCTGTCACTCAATTTTGGATAAAGTGTACCAGGGGTATCCAACACATCTAAATAGTCATCAATCTTTACCCACTGCTGTCCCAAAGTTACACCCGGCATATCACCCGTTTTGGTCTTTTTGCTACCTGCCAAATTGTTTATTAGTGTTGACTTACCTACATTGGGCAAACCCACTACCATGCCTCGCAATGAAATGGTAATGCCTTTTTGCTTAAACTTGTCTATTTTAGTTTTACAAATTTGTTTAGCACAAGTTGACAAAATTTTTGCTTGATTGCTCTCCCTACTGTCAAGACTTACAGACATCGTTATGTCGCTACACTTTGATTGCAACCAAATTTTTGCAGTTTTAGAGTCACCTAAATCTACTTTGTTTAAAACATAAATAATAGGCATGCCTTTAAACAATGCATCAAAAGACGGATTGTGACAACTATAAGGAGCCCTACTATCCACTATGTACACAACAAAATCAATCAATTTCAATGCAGACTCAATTTGTCTGATAGACTTCGTCATGTGACCGGGGTACCAATTGATATTCATAAAAAAACCTTTGTATAAAATAAAAAATTTTGACCACTATCTAATTAAATCAGGTCTATTTTTTTTAGTCAAATCCAAACTCGTTTTAGACCTCCACTCTGCAATCATTTTATGATTGCCACTTAACAGGACATCAGGAACTTTTAGCCCATGAAACTCCTGTGGACGCGTATATTGAGGATATTCCAATAAACCATTTGCAAAGCTTTCTTCTATGTTAGAAAACTCACTACCCAGAACGCCGCTACAATATCTTGCCACGCAGTCTACCACGACAAGTGCAGCCAGCTCTCCGCCCGTCAAGATATAGTCTCCAATACTCAAAACCTGATCCATACATAAATCTAAGATACGCTGATCCACTCCCTCATAGTGACCGCAAAGCAATATAATTTCTTGATTTTGAGAGGCCAATTCTCTTGCTTTAATGTCATCAAATACTTTACCTGTGGGTGCTAAAAATATCCTCAATGCACTGTGTTTTGAATCAATAGCTTGAATACAGTCATAAATAGGTTGTGCAGTTAAAAGCATACCAGTACCACCACCATACGGCGTGTCGTCACATTTTTTGTGCCTATCTGTGCTATACTCTCTAATGTCAACAACTCTTACGTCAAATACACTTCTATCAATAGCCCTACCTAAAATACTGATTTTAAAATAGTCAAAACACTCTGGAAAAAGAGTGAGAATGGAAATTTTCATTTTACTCTTCATTGTCAATCACACACACTTTTAAAAATTCAACTCTGTCATAGTAAATTTTTTTATTTTTTATATCAATGCTTAAAATTAACTTTTTTAAAAATGGATGTCGCAAGATTTTCCCATCACTACACTTTATAACATGAACGTCAGCTGCACCGTATTGACCTATGTCCATTACAACACCCAAAAGCAAAGTATCTAAGTACACACTGCAACCCAAAATGTCATCAAAAAAATACTCATAGTCTTTCAACTGTACTGACTGTCTATCCACAAAAACGCACTTATTTTGCATCTTATCTGCGGCTGTTCTGTCATCTATACCCTGCAAATTGACAAAAACAAACTTGTCTACTCTACATTTTTTAATTAAATAACAAATGTCATCTACAAAAACTCTGTCAATTTTGCCAATGCTGTCCATATAGCACTTGTCCACTAAAAGTTTTAACTCACCATTTAAACCTTGACTTTTTAAAACTTTTGCAATGTTGAGCATATTGGACTGACTAGAACTACAACTCATCAACTATCTCAACTTGAACTTTCAAATTTTGTTTATTTGCAGCACTCCTGACAATGGTCTTTATAGAGCGAGCAATAGTGCCTTGCCTACCAATAATCTTGCCCATGTCTTGTTTATCGACAGTCACTTTAATAATTTCTCCATTTTGGGCAATGACAATCTTGTCTGGATTGTCCACTAAGTTGCTTACAATATACCTTACTAATTCTATCATAAAATACCCCTTTTAAATTTACAAAAAGCTGGGACTAAAATTTTCACTTTTGTAGTAATCAAATTAACTACCCTTATCTTTTTTTACTGCATTTGTCTTTGCCGGTGCTTTTTTGTTTTCTATCAAGCCCTCTTTCATCAACATTGCCTTAACTGTATCGGTAGGTTGAGCGCCATTGGCCAACCATTCTTTGACTTTTTCGTTATCTAGTACAATTTTAGCAGGATTAGCAAGTGGGTCATAAGTGCCAACTTGCTCAATAAACTTTCCATCACGCGGACTGCGCGCATCAGCTACTACTATCCTATAAAATGGTGACTTTTTATCACCTAACCTCGTCAATCTTATCTTTACCATGATTCAACTCCTAAAATATTTTTAAACACAGTGTTTAATTATTATGATACGACATATTATAACTTAAAATAACAAGCGTTGTCAAGCACTGTACAGTAAACTTTACTTCAAGTTATAGCAAAATTTATTTAAGTTTATTAAGCTACACAGTGACTTTATCTAAACTTCTTGCCTTTTTTTATCAGTTTATCAATGCCAACGCCGCGCTCATTACTAAGTGTTTTCATCATTTGTTTTGTTTGATCGTACTGTTTTAGCAAACTATTTACTTCGGGAACAGTGGATGCACTGCCCATAGCTATACGCTTTCTTCTTGAAGACTTGATAATTTGAGGCGTCAAGCGTTCTTCCATAGTCATAGACTGGATGATGGCTTTGAATCTTTTTAACTTTTCCTCACTAAAATCTTTTGGATTTATTTTTAAGTTACCTGGCAACATAGACAACATGTGACTCATATCACCCATTTTACTAAACTGTTTCATTTGAACAAGAAAATCTTCCAATGTAAAAGAAGCTTCTCTAAACTTCTTTTCCAATTTTTCCATTTCTTCTTCGCTCATAGTGTTCTGTGCTTTTTCTATTAAAGTCAGAACATCGCCCATCCCAAGTATCCTACTTGCTATGCGGTCAGGGTGGAACATTTCTATGTCGCCTAACTTTTCTCCTATACCACAAAATTTTATAGGTTTGCCTGTGACGGCTCTTATAGAAAGTGCCGCACCGCCCCTGGTGTCGCCATCTAGCTTAGTTAGAATCACTCCGCTTATATCTAGCACTTTGTCAAAAGCGGTGGCCGCAGTCACTGCGTCTTGACCAGTCATTGCATCAACTGTGAGCAAAATTTCTGTCGGAGTGACTGCACTTTTAACCTCCACAAGCTCATCCATCAACTCTTGATTGATATGCAAGCGTCCTGCCGTATCCAGTATCAAAGTGTCACAACCTTTTGACAACGCATGCTTAATGGCTTCTAATGCAGTTTTTTGAGGTTTTTGTGTACCTTTCTCAAATACTTCTACCCCTGCATTTTTACCCACAACTTGTAACTGCTTTATGGCCGCTGGTCTGTATATATCACACGCTGCTAACATGGGCTTTTTGCCGCTGTTTATGAGATATTTTGCCAGTTTGCCACACATAGTGGTCTTGCCTGCTCCTTGTAGACCTACCATCATAATGACAGTAGGAGGCTTTGAAGAAACTTGAAGTTTACTGCTCTCCACTCCCATCAGCTTTACAAGCTCATCATTGACAACTTTGACGACCATTTGTCCAGGGGTCAGACTTTTTATGATTTCTTCGCCTTGTGCCAGCTCACTCACTCTGGAAACAAAATCTTTGACAACGGCTAAATTGACATCAGCCTCCAACAATGCTATCCTAATTTCTCGCATTGCCTGCTTGATGTCAACTTCATTGAGTTTACCACGCTGTGTAATTGAAGCAAAAACCTTTTTTAACCTGTCTGATAAATTTTCAAAAAATGCCATATTAAAAAGTGAACTCCCTTTTTAGTATAAACAAAAAGTGGAGTAATGTCAAGTAAAATGACATTACTCCACTTTGCTACAAAATTTATCCAGTCCACAGTGCACCCACACTATCTAAATCTTAATACAGTCATATATCAACCAAGCAATAAAAAATACCTTAAACACAAAGTAAATCGACTTTATGGTTATGGACAGTTTACCCTTTTGCACAAACCAAAATATCAGTATATCACCAAACATAATAAAAAAGACTACCAAATAAAGCAATGTCAAAAAAACAGTTGCAAAAAGAGTGTGCCCCAATCTAGGCACATACACCATATACAGTCTGTTTATCATAAACAACGCCAAACAAATGGCTAGAACAATAAAAACTTCTACTACACTTAAAATCAACAAACTCTTGTCTTTTAGATTGGATTGCATAAACTTTTTAAACTCCACAATTACAAAGTAATTTTGACAAAACTCACGGCCAACTTATCTTTTGCAACTATCCAAACAATACAGCAACTAAAATCAAAACAATTAAAAAAACCAATATTGACTTAAATGTCAAATAACAACGCTTAAATACTACGCAACCTTTCGTCTTTTTTGCAAAGTAAAATATTATGATGTCAGGTATCAAAAAAACAGCCACAAATACAGTAAATATTACAGAAGTCCAACTCAATCTAAAAGTCAACTTATACATAGCAGTTCCAACACTAAACAATAATAACACAGCCAGACATACCAGTAAACAAATGGAAAATTCTATGATGCAAAATATTTTCAAAAACTTTTTGTCAGCAAATTTAGTCTTCATAACTCTCCTAACAAATAAAAGTTAAAGTAATAACTTGCTACATAGTTTCTATCCCACTTACAATTATAACCGCCACCAACACCCCACTGTACCAAATTTGCAAAATCACTATAAGACTCATTCTCTACATGTATACTCTTTGTGTATCCAGTATTTGCTGTCTTCAACTCGTTGTCATTGTAATAAAATGAGCGGTAACTTGCATACCTATTGTTATCTTGACTGTATGTCTGCAGCTTTCTACCATTGGCATTGCCATCTTCCCAAAACCAAAACGGCTGCTGTACATCAAGCATAATATTGGCATACACGGACAAGTATATCATATCATAAAAACTCTCTGATGAGTACTGTGTTGGCGTACTTATGGCTATAAACCTTTGAGCATTGGTACCATTCTTGGTGTACTGTATCATCTTGGTCCCACTCGCTGCACTTATATTGGGTATGTCCACAGCTTTTCTAGAATTCCAGTTGATAAACTCATATGCTTTGTATGATACTATCTTCCTTGTCAGTTGAGAGCTAAGTTTAAGTCCCAAAGGTGTCACAAACTATGTGATACTCACAGGGGCATTTATAATGTTTATGCCCACTTGCATGTATGCTGCCCAAACGAGTGTGGAGCAATTTATGCCACCACTATAATTTAATTCCCATGTAGGTGAAACGGCATTATATTTCCTACCAATTTGAGAATATAGCCAACTCACGACTTTATCAATCTTTGTCTGATCTGTATTTTTTACAGAAAACAAAGTTGTTCCCCTATCAAAAAATCGGTGACTGTCCAACTCATACTCATGCACGCCAAATCCACCGTTAGCCTCCACTTGTATACACTTTCTTTAACAGCAAATTTACTTTTGTGACAATGCCAGCGTGACCAGTGATTCCAAGCCCACCAGCTTGTTGAATAAATATGTCGCCTGGCTTTGCTACAGACAAGATGTTTGAAGTAAAGTAATCATTGTTCAGATTGTTTAGGCCACCACTTCTTGTATCACTTTCTTTGCTCTCATCATAAAAATAATCAATAGGCTGAGGCTCAAAGTCTTGCCTTTGCAAGCTAGAATTGTCATGAATTGGACTGTCCTCTTTCTCGCCTTGCATTTGCAGCTTTACATTTTCTGCTTGTGTATCAAACTGCCTAGATTGCAAAAATTGGTCATCTTGCAAAGTTTGAGCAGTCGTCACAACTGCACTTTGCCCAAACGCATCATTGCCCTTAATGGCAAATACTGACAAAGCAGATAACAAAAAAACCAGCACAACGGCTATGTATTTTTGCCAAAATTTTTGTTGTGTTTGAATAAATTTATCCCCCATATTTTTTATAATATCAAAAAAATAAAAAGTGTCAAGCAATTTTAAAATAATTACAATTATTTTACACTATAAAATTTATCCACAAACTACACGCAAACTCTCGGAAAAAATCTTGTCATCAACTTCTGCAATTGGACTCACAATGGACTTTTTAAACTGCGGGATACTGCCGTAAAATGTGACATTGTATGATTTATAAAAACTGATACCACCCAATGTTATGATATCTTTTTCCATATTGATGCAGTCATATTTTATGATTGTGTCACTTACTTTGGTATACAAACAACCTTGCATTTTTTTAATATTTGCAAAACCAAAACTTGCTTTTTTTATATCACAAAATTTTATCATTTTTCCCTTAAATCTTTTGACAGTGTTGGTAGCCTTTTCGTTTTGGTCTGCAACAAATACTGGCCTTGATAGCTGGTACAATGGTTGTACTATATCCATTTGCTTTAAGTACTCATATTTTTTGGGCAAATTTACTGGGTGAAGTATGACAACGGATAAGTCTGACAACTCAATTTTTTTGTTTTCTAAATTGTGAAATTTGCCGTTATTGATGACAAATATGTCCTTTATCTGACAGTCTTTAAATTGAGCAAACAGAATGCTCTCGGCAACTTTTGCAAAAAAATGGTCATTTAAGCATTGCAAAAAGTGTTGCAACTCAAAATTGTACCCTCTTATCATTGCAGCGTTTAAGTAATTTAAACGGTGTTCCAACTCTTTGCAAAAAATTTGATACTCTGACATAAATATTGGCTGGACAAGTTTTGCATTGTTGGTATTTAACGGTACAAAATTGTCATTTACATCAAAAACAATCTCAATGTCATCTACAATTTTAACGGCTCTTTTACTGTCTTTAAATGTAAAACTGTATCGCTTTGTAGGCATGTTTTTAAACTTGGGCAAAGGGTAAAGTTTGGTAGCAAACTGCGAACTAATAAATCCTTTATCGCTTTCAATAATATCTTGTAAAAGCAATTTGGCTTTTGCATTGTGACTGTGAGATAAAAGCAGATTGCACAACAAAATTTTATGTGTATAAGAATAGCTAAAATAGTTTTTATTGATGTAGTCTACAAATATATCAGAATAACGCAACAAAATTTGTCTAACTGCACGCTTAGCGCTGACATAAACATCACTCTCAAAAAAAATGTCTAGCAACTTTTGTATCGCCTTATCCTTATTTGCTGACAGTAAAGTGTCTATTGTTCTAAACTGGGGGTCATAGTTTGTTAACAGGTTAAAAACCAAATCAAAGTCTTTACTGGCCAAACTAAAAAGCAACTTCCTTGCACTTGTTTGCCAATTTGACAGCTCACTTTTATTGTCCGCATAACAACAAGCAAATAAAAGTGGATAAACAATCTTCCAATTTATACCCTCTCCCAAAATCAACAACATAGTTTGTAAATTGTCATGAACCTTACTCTTTGACAAAGTGGAGTGCTTTAACAGCATATTGGACGCACTCATTCTAGAAAGCACAGCATCAAGCTGAATGTACTTGCCTTTTTGTAAAGCATATTCTACAAACTTAGATTGGTCTGTTGCACTAAAATTCCCTTTTAACAACATATCACTGATATCTATTGCCGTTGTATTTTTACTATCAAAATTTTCAATCAGTTGCTCTATATTCACAATACAATTATATCATACATGCCAACTCAAATGCAAACCAAAATGACTGAATCATTGCAAACTATAATTTTTTTGTTTATAATATAAAAAACCTCTCATAACAATTGAGAGGTTTTTTATATCTATGAGTACTTACATGGTCAGTGCTTTATAGCGCCAGATGGGCAAACTTCTTCACAAGCACCACAGTCAATGCAAATATCTGGGTCTATTACATACATAGTTTCCCCTTCACTAATGGCATTGACTGGGCATTCCTCAGCACAAGCTCCGCATTTTATGCACTCTTCGGTTATATAATGTGGCATTATAAAATTCTCCTTTATCTTTTATTTGATTATATCACAACTTTGTGATTCTGTCTACCGTTTAAAAAAATATTCAGTGACAAATTTTTACTACCTAAACACCTTTATCATAAAATCCATTTCTTATGTCTAGCAATGTGCTGGGCATTTCTTGAAACATTTGTTTCATAACATATATTGAGTGGTCTCTTAACACTCTTTTTTCCCCTCTGACAAGGCTTTCAAGCAAGCTTGTAGTTCTTGTGATAAACAAATTTTCTTTTGCAAATTTTATATGCAACTCCATGACAGCCAATGGCTTAACATCTAGTGTTCTCATAACTATGTGAATACTTATAGGTATTAAAATAGCAGCAACTAAAAATTCGGCAAATTCAGAAAACAATAAAAATATATTCCAACCAAACATATTAATCAAAAGCAAAATGGCTGTCAAAAAAAACATCACAGCTATGGCCATTAAAAAAAATCTAGTGTAGGAACGCTTTATAACAATGGCTGCAATTTTGATTTTCACCGCCATCAAAAAAAGGTAAAGACCTTTTGAAAAAAAACCACAAGCTACGACAAGTACAGCAAATTTGTTCATTCTCATTGCTTTGATTACACCCAAAACTTGAAAAATAATCCCCAAAGCAAATATAATAATTCCCAAAAGCAAGAAAGACAATAGTAAAAACTTATGCATGTTTCGTTCTGTGATTGTGACATTTGTGACATTTGTTATGTCAATGTCGTGTCTTGAATGCATACCTCTACCAAACTTGTGAGCATCTATCTCTGCTATAACGCGTTTATTTGTCAAGATAACATTGTAATCATTTGTCCTAAACAGCGACTTTTTTGTTTCAGCAAACTCATATTCTTTAACTACATGCTCTTCTTTTGCTAATAAAAACATACTCTCTCCAAAATAAAATTTTTGAGTATTTTTATCTAGAAATCTTAATAAAAACAAAACTTTATTGAATTTAATGCATGCTATGACACCATTAAACTTTATTATAATACCACAAAACTGACAAAATGTAAAGTTATTTAATCAAAAAATTTTAAAATCACTAGATTTATTTTGGCAAAACTTTTGTTATTGGAATAATTCTGTATGTAGTAAATTCTGGTACAACTACATTACATTTCAAAACCTGTATACAGTTTACACTGCAATGTATACTAAAAAAATGCTAGCAAAATTGATTTCACTAGCATTTTTTGGCGTTTTTATTTCTGTTCTGTATTTAGCATTTTGACAACTGGACACCGTCGTAAGTAAACAAATTGTTACTTGGTATGCTTGTAATTTAATTTTGCAAGCAAGTCTAATATTAGCAAATTATTGACTTTACAGATTATTTTGTCTATCAAAATCAATAGGGTGACTGCTAGCTTGTGTATTTATCGTTCGACTTACAGACAGTTTATTCTCGCTCAAAGACATAATAGCAATATCCATCATCCAATTGTTTTGTTGTGGTATATTTATTTTTAGCGTGATAAGTGAAATGTCCCATGTCCCTGTTTGAACTGATTCTTGATCTAAGTAAGAATAAGAATAAGAATAAGTTTTATCAGATTTAAACTCAAAAGTAGTGGTGTACGGAGTTGATCCTCCCTGCGAGTTAGGTACATCTTCAACATTTTTCCATTTGCCCTGGATCATTTCAGAATAATTTTTATTATTTTTTGCATATTCCTGGGTAGTTGTAATTCCTTGGATAGTACCGCGCAACACCATTTTGTTGTCTTGCAAAGTTACGATTGTCAACTCTATACTCAACTGTCCAACAGTTTGAGTCATCACATCCCCTGAAACGCTCCATGTACCTTGATATTCATCCACTGGCGCACCCCCAGGAGCAAAAGACTGCTCTACAAATGTTTTATCTGAGCGTATAGATAAAGCACTGATAGAGTCATCTGTGCCATTTGTCACAAACCACTCACCGACCAGCTGGGTCTCATATGTGACAGGCGACTTGCTACATGCAAAAAAACACTCGTCGACAAAAATAAAGCCAATACGACCATCACATTGGCAAATTTGATCTTTTTCATTTTCTCTTTTCCCCTGCATCAGTTTTTTTTATAAAACTATAATGCCACTCTTTGATTTATAAATATGGAGGCACCACCCGGATTTGAACCGGGGAATAAAGGCTTTGCAGGCCTCTGCCTTACCACTTGGCTATGGTGCCATTTTATTATTATAACATAGATATGTTATCTCGTCAACTTTTTTCCTTATAAAAAACCCATAACTTTGGAATAAACTTTCACCTTTTATAAAGTATGTTGTACAGCTAAAACTTTGTATTTACAAAACTATCTAAATCACGCCAGAGTAAATCTTTATTTGATAAAATAGGCTTTTGGTTGCACAGTGGCCAATCTATGCCAATACATTTATCGTTCCATATTATTCCATACTCATCATCTTTGTCATAGTATTCGTCACATTTGTATACAAACTCTGCACTGTCAGACAAAATAAAAAAACCATGTGCAAATCCCTTAGGTATAAAAAGTTGCTTTTTATTTTCACAAGACAAATATTCGCCTACCCACTGCCCAAATGTTTTGCTGCCTTTTCTCAAATCTACGGCAACATCAAAAACTTCTCCCTTAATCACTCTGACCAACTTTGCTTGCGGACATTTTTTTTGTAAGTGAAGACCGCGCAACACACCTTTTGTGGACATTGAATGATTATCCTGAACAAAATTTGCTTCAATCCCGCCCTCACAAAAGATTTGCTTTTGATAAGTTTCCATAAAAAAACCGCGCTCATCTGCGAACACTTTGGGTTGCACCACAATGACACCATCAATCTTTGTACTGTGAAAAATAAAATTTTTTACTGTTACCATAAAATCCTATTGTTTAATTGACTGCAAATAATCTGCCAACGCTAATCTAAAAGACCTCAACGGCTTGTGACCTTGTATACACCAAAAATAATTTTTCAATACCCCAAAACTTGGGCGTTTAGCTATGGTTTTATATTGGCAAGAATTGCAAGGGCTGACGGTCACATTTTTTATTTTTAACTGACTAATTATTTCACAGGCAAATTGGTACCACGAAACTGTATCACTGTTTGTAATGTGGTATGTACCGTATTCTGAACTTTTTATAAGCTCACATAGAGCATGTGCTAAATCCAAAGTATAAGTGGGACTCCCATACTGGTCATTGACTACGGTTATTGCTTCACGCTCTTTGGCCAATCTTTTTATACTGTCCACAAAATTTTTTCCATTCTCACCAAACAACCATTGTGTCCTCACAATATAGTGCTTGTTGTTCATAGACTTTACAAAGTGTTCTCCTGCCAATTTTGTTTTGCCATATACATTTATTGGATTGCAAGCATCAGACTCAAAGTATGGAGTACCTTTTTCACCGTCAAATACATAGTCAGTGCTGACATGCAAAATGGCAGCATTGATTTGATGACAAGCTACTGCAAGGTTTCTAGCTCCAATGGCATTGACCAAAAACGCGCTGTCAGAATCTAATTCGCACTTGTCTACATCTGTGTAAGCAGCACAGTTGATGACGATATCTACAATGTTATTTTTAAAAAATGACAGAACTCTATCCATTTTTGTTATGTCTAAAATTTTTCTATCAACGCTTATCACATCGTTGCTTTTGGACAGCAAAGGCACCAAAGCACTCCCTAGCATACCTTTTGCTCCAATTAACGCTATTTTCATAAATCTTCCTTTAACAACAAAAAATTAAACTTCTCTATTTAAGTTAGTTAGCCAATCTTGATTCTCTACATACCACTGAATGGTGTATTCAAGACCCTTTTTAAAAGTAGTCTTAGGCGCCCACCCTAATGTTTTCCTTATTTTTGTAGCATCAATCCCATATCTTCTATCATGACCTTTTCTGTCTTTTACAAAACGAATCAGATGCTCACCTACTCTGTTGTCTATGTTATGCTTAAAATAACGCACAATGGTCTTGACCAAGTCAATATTGGTACATTCATTGTTGCCGCCAATATTGTAAACTTCACCCACAGTACCATTGTTGATAATTAAATCAATGGCGTTACAGTGGTCCTCTACATACAGCCAATCTCTAATTTGCAGACCATCACCATAAACTGGCAATTGTCCGCCCAATATCAAATTTTTTATGATTAGCGGTATTAATTTTTCTGGATACTGATTTGGACCATAATTATTGGAACAACGAGTGATATTCGTAGGTAGCTTGTAAGTGTTAAAGTATGCGTTGACAAATAAATCAGCCGAACTTTTACTAGCAGAATATGGACTTTTTGGGTCCAATGGCGTACTTTCATTAAACAGACCAGTGTCACCCAATGCTCCATAAACTTCATCTGTGGACACCTGCAAAAATCTCACTCCCTCTTTATAAACACAATCCCCTAAGCTCCAATGTTGTAAAGCAGATTGGAGCAAATTGAGTGTACCTAAAATATTTGTCTGTGCAAAAATATTTGGATTGACAATGGATTTATCAACATGGCTCTCTGCTGCAAAGTTGACTACAATGTCTATGTCAAATTTTTTAAATACATTGTCAACTGCAATTTTATCGCATATGTCACCTTTGATAAAAATGTGTTTAGCGTGTTTTTGAACATCTTTTAGGTTATCTAAATTGCCTGCGTATGTCAATTTGTCAAAATTTATGACAACAGCATCTGTTTGCCGCAACAAAAACTTCACAAAATTTGAACCTATAAACCCTGCCCCACCCGTGACCAAATACTTTTTCATGCAATATTTGTTTCCTTTACAAAGTAATCATAAAAATAGTTTAAAAAAAGAATGCCAAAGTAAACTATTATAACAGTATTATATAATATTGACGACAAAAATGCAAACAAAACCATTCAATTTAGTTTTTTTGTTATGAAGCTAGTTGACATTTTTTTATACATTTATATTCAATAATAATTTCATACACAAAGCCACTTTTGTTGTATTGCAAAACAAAAACAACCAACCTAGTCATTTTAACAGGTGATTGTTTTTGTGCTTTACTTGCTACTAACCTTATTCCAGTACCTTTTGCCAATCTATATACTCTACTTGTTCGCCTATCATCTCACTGTATTTATATAAAACATTAAATAACCAATCACCACCATTTATTACTGATTCTCCTTGTTCCTCATCATATCTGTACAAACCCTGTCGCAGATTACCCTCACCAATTATCAAGTCAGTGTATAAAATCGGATCTCCTGATGAGTATGGCTTTTCAACAATTACAACCTTCCTAGCTTGCTCATCAAATTCCCAAAAATAACGCTCTAAATCAAAGCTCCAAGTCCTATAATAAAATATATCGTTGTAAGTGTGAATCAAAAATGTACTATCTGCATTCAGTTCTAGTACAGTCTTGTAGACAGATACATAATCATAACTGTGATGATACCAATAATTGATTCCTGCATCTGGTGCAAACATACCCGTAGAGTAGTCTATCAATGCATCCTTTTCTGCACTCCTTACAAATGTCGTGGTGGTCATCTTGCGCTCCCCTATCACTCCTAAATCATCCAGCATGTTCTCTGTCGAAGTTATAGACTCCCAATAACTCGTCGTTGTTATGGTACCGTTTTCTTCGTCTATCTCAAAAACCCCTGTGAAAGTAAGATGCAAGAGAAAATAAAAACCATCCTTGTCCCAGTCTATCAACTTCATACTCATCGCCTTTCTTTTCATAGGGGAAAAACATATTGTCATCTGAAAAAATACCATAAAACCCAATCTGCATTCCAATTGGGTTTTTCGGATTGTAAAAATTCCAACTTACTTTTTCACTAAATGCTGGGTTGCTCTTGTCATTATAAAACCTAATAAAATCGTTTCTTGGACCCTCTGGTGAAATATAGCCATCGTCGTTAATATACTCCCCTCTGCCATACTCATACTCAAATTTATACTGCCCTACATAAGGACTCTTATCTATGTCTATGGGAGGGGGCTCAACAGGAGGAGGAGATATTGGAGGAGACACCACGCCATGATCGTGTAAAACACACCCCGTAAAAATCAGCATCAACGCTGCAAGCATCGCTATCACTGTTGTCTTTATACTCATTCTTTTTAAATCAAACATATTCAATCCCTAACCTCTTTAATATTTTATTTGCAATACGACATTGCATTATATCATCTTCAAAAAATATAGGACAGCTATTCCAATCCTTGTAAGGATTGGAATAGCCGTCTGCATATACTATTTAACAAGGTTCCCCTTGCCTTTTTGGCCTATAAAATCACCACTTCTACCTGTGGCACCAGTAGGTCCAATGTCATACTTACCTTCGTCATTGGTACCGTTCGAACCCCATTCCCAATGTATTTGCCAAATACCACTGGACCACATGCGGATATTCAATCCACCTTGTCCACGCCTGCCACCTTCTCCACCATATCCGCCTGCCCCCACAGCTCCGCCTACTCCACCACTACTTATCACCAATATTAGATCTGTTGTGTCCACGGCTTGGGCACAGTTTATTGCATACCCTCCATCTCCACCATCGCCTCCATTACCGCCTTGTCCGCCTGTGCCACCTTTTCCACCGTCACCTCCCTTGCCTGCACTACCTCCACCCCATCCATTGATAGAGTTATAAAAATCTGCTCTGCCACCTTCGCCACCTTGCTGTCCTTTTCCTCCCCAGCCGCC
The DNA here is from genome assembly GCA_031286385.1 of Clostridiales bacterium. Taxonomy (GTDB): domain Bacteria; phylum Bacillota; class Clostridia; order Christensenellales; family Pumilibacteraceae; genus WRGC01. Next base: position 19,566 of record JAITUJ010000046.1, read on the forward strand.
TTGCCCACCTGTGCCACCTTGTCCGCCCTCTCCGCCTTGTAAAGTCAACTTGTCAACATCAGAATATCTTTGAAAAACTGGTGCACTGACCGCTACTATCGCATCGCCACCATTGTACCCTTGATTGCCTTTTTCTCCTGTACCACCAGTATTTCCAATGTCGCCCTGACCACCTTGCTTGCCATCTATATCTTCCCACCACCAAAAGGTATTGGTATTGCCATCCTGTCCAGATGCCCCTGTACCGCCCTTTGAATTGCCATTGTCACCTATATTCCCGTCTATACCCTTTCCACCTTTGCCCCCTCTAATAGTATTGACACCTTTGTACAGGATGGTCACATCCATAGCCGTCGCTACACTGATAGCGTCCAATCCCTTAGTACCTTGACCATCAGGCGCGGCAAATGAAATATTTTCGAATACTATTACCAGCTTTACATTAACTGGTCTTGACTCTAATATGATGCTGAATATATGTGAACTTGCCACAGTAGAGCTAAATGTTATCTTGGCTACGGATGCAGCGATTTTGTACTCTTTATTTTCATTTTTAACTGTAAAGTTGGCTCTAACCACACTGTCAACAAAAGTCTGTGAATCTGGGTCTTGCATAGTATAGTCAGGTTCACTAATTTTAGGATGAAGATCTATTGTAGATCCATGCTCTGGATTGCCTGGTGGAGTAAAAGTGGCTCCCACTTTGTTTATAAAAGTCCTTTCAAAATACCAGCTCTCAAACATGTCATATACTTGATTCGGTTCATCAACTGGAAAATCGGCTGTGGAATCACCGTAAGCAACTTGTATGTCATCAATGGGTACATTAGATAAAAATCTCACAGTAAACACATTAGCTTGCCATATAGCTACAAAAGTTTCGTCCCGTATGATAGGCAGACTGCTTATATACTGTGGCAAAAATGACTGCCCATCTGACTCTCTAGTCCATGACTGCACATGGCGACCTACTGCAACTTCGTCAAGATTGGGTGCTTCTACCGTTGTACTGTACAACACATCACTAAACACAACGACATTCTCACCATCGCTGACAAACTTAACAGTAAAGGTCGCAGCGACAAACTTGATTACTCCTTCTCCTACTCCACTGTCCCAAAGCACTCCCCAGTTTTCACCGGCAGACTTTAATTCTATTGAAATATCTCTGCCACTTTCCCATCCATTAAAGGCGTTATCTCCAATAAAATTTATAGAGTTTGGTATTCTCAAACTTTTTAGGCTACTACTAAAATTAAAAGCGTCTGCACCAATGCTTGTGACACTACTTGGCAATCTATTGATTAAAACTGTGTTGTCTGATAAATCCCTAAACTGCAACTCAACAAGAAATTCTGCATTGTAAAACATCATTTCCGGCACACTAGTCACAGTAGACGGCAAAGTAATTTTGCTTGCCTTAGACATGGAAAATATCATTTGAGCTTCAACAAATGTCCCATTTGCAATATCACTAAACGCATAGTCCACTGTCTTTATATCTACATGAATGTCAATTACCTCAATCTCTGCTCCCAAAAATGAACTGGAATCAAGGTTGACAAACAATCTAGTAGCAGAATCTGGATTCTTTACTGTCAAACTTGGAGCCTTACTAAACGCAAAGGCATATTGACCAATATTCCATACAGGCAATCCATCATGTACGCTCTCTATCACAATGTCATCTTGCGTATCTATCGATTGAAAGCTTGCTACTTCATATCCAACCTTTTGACCATATTCATCCAAAAAATTATTGTAAACGATACTATCGTCAATGTACTCAACGGTCGCACCAATGTCCCAATTGGCATTTAGACTGGCTAGGTTTTCCTCTGTGTCTCTTGCGTACACTGTTTCTTTGATATCTTTTACAGTGCTCGCACCCAAAGTTGTCAAGTCTTTTGGTATGATTAAACCTTTTATGTTTGCACACATCATAAAAGCGCTCGCACCAATTTCTTTAACGCCCATCATTCCGTTTACAGATTCCAGCTTTTGATCGTTGACAAACGCGTTGTTGCCAATTCTCTTTACACTGTTTGGGACTATTACCTTTTGTAAATTTGTCGCATTGGCAAACCCTGTATCCCCAATCTCTGTAACGGGCAACCCTTGATACTCGCTTGGAATGATAGCTTCTGTTATCGTCGTTCTATACGCATTGTCCACAGTAACTCTATACTCCAAACCAGCATTGATAGGCGTAAATATCAAACCGTCATCGTTCTCTCTTACATGAACAGCTGTCGCTTCAATACCGCCAATTTGTAGTGAATGGTTTCTTGTACTTATACTTTGCACAAGACCTACACTTAGCACAAAAGTAAAAGCAAAGACTAGCATTGCTAAACTTGCTATTACTTTCTTTGTTATTTTAGTCATTCTAATGCCCCCCTTATTTTAGATTTTTGTCTATCTAGTCATCTCAAATGGCACTGTGCATGCGCATTGCAATTTTGACTAAATGTTTTTATATCTTTACTTTTAAAAAAGTTAAAAACCAAATGTATGCAACTAACATAAAATCTCAAAGAGGTTTTATGTTCTTTTGATAAGCAATTAATACTACTAAATTTAATTCGAGTGTAAAAACTTAACATAACAATACAAGCAATATTGGTTGCTTTATTAAGCAAAATACAGTATAATTCTATAATTAAATAATATAGAATAACACTATTCAAAATTAAAGTCAAGCATTAAAACAGATTTTTTATGTAAATTAAAATATTATGAAAATTAAAAACATTTTTTCCACTCGTTTAAAAGGGTTACGCAACCAACATAATCTGACAATTCTTGAATTAGCATCAAGAATAAAAGTCAGTATAAGACTCATTAAGTATTACGAAGATTGCAAATCAAAATGCTTGCCAACTGCTAGTAGGCTAGTTGATTTAAGTTTATTTTTTAACTGCTCCGTAGACTATCTACTGGGTCTAACGGACAATATAAAAACAAACAATTAGATTTTATTGTTTGTTCCTATTTTTAAAGTTTAGTGTCAGCAATCTTGTATAGGTATCTGCCATATTCTGTGCTTTTCATTTTTTGAGCATGACCCAAAAGTACATCTCTTGTAATTAGACCTTTTCTAAAAGCGACTTCTTCAATACAACCAATATACAAGTCTTGCCTAGTTTGAACTGCCTCCACAAAATTTGCAGCTTCCAACATTGCACGGTGATTGCCTGTGTCAAACCAAGTCAAACCACGCCCCAATAATTCTACTTTCATTTTTTTTTGACTCAAATAAATATTGTTTACACAGGTTATTTCCAATTCTCCTCGTTTTGATGGCTTTATGCTCTTTGCTATGTCAACAACGCCATTGTCATAAAAGTACAATCCAGACACTGCATAATTTGATTTTGGTTGCTTTGGCTTTTCCTCAATACCAATTGCGTTTCCTAAACTGTCAAATTCAACCACACCAAAATCAAAAGGGTTACTCACATGACATCCAAAAATAGTTGCGCCACTTTTTTGCTTTGCTGCATTCATCAATATTTTTGGGAAACCATGTCCATAAAATATATTGTCGCCTAGTACTAGACAAACACTTTGTTTGTCTATAAACTCATCTCCTATAATAAAGGCCTCTGCAATTCCTCGCGGAAAATTTTGTACTACATAAGATAAGGATATACCTATCTGGCTACCATCGCCAAAAAGTTCTTCAAATATTTTTAAATCTCTCGGCGTAGAAATAATGAGAATTTGAGTAATCCCTGCCAACATCAATGTAGATAAAGAATAGTAAATTAAAGGTTTATCATACACACTTAAAATCTGTTTCGAACACACTAAGGTTGACGGATACATTCGAGTACCCAATCCTCCTGCTAATATTATACCTTTCACAACAACCCCTCCGCAATTGCTAAAACAATTCGTTTAGTCACTACCAAATTATACATCACATACAAACCAAACGCTAATCACACAGTCCTTTTAATATCCAGTCAATTTTTTTGATCTAAAAATGAGTAAAACATGAAGTATTTTTTTTAAAGGTCCTCCGCTGCAAAAAGTCCTCAACTTAACCATTGTCCACACTCTGCACACTTTGTTCATTTTGGGTATTTGAATATAACTGTTTATTAACTTCAAGTTTTTTTTTGAAATACTCGTTGAATAAACATCTAGAAAACTGTGTGCTTGATAAAATGTATTGTACAAATCACAAGAATTACTTTTTGTTTTTTTAAATCCTACACAGTTGTTTGCGTGTTGTCTGTATAGTATTGTAGGTTGCAACAAAGAACCAACTTTACCAAAGGCACAAGCAATCAATGCTAACCAATAGTCATGCATAATAAAATATTTAGGATTACCAAAAATTAAATCAGCCAAAGCTCGGTTATACATTGCTGTACAACCTGTAATTACATTGCATCCCAAAACTGTACGCAAATTAATATTCCTGTTTATTTGCCTTATTTTAGTCCACATTGATTTTTTAATTATTTTCAAATTTTCATCAACTACTGTCAAATTTGTGCGTATTGCTATTGGCGTATCTTTACTGTACTTATGCTCCAATTCATGCATTTTTTTTAAAGTTTTCTCAATTTTATCAGGCAACCAAATGTCGTCTTGGTCACAAAGCATGACATAGTCACTCTTACATTCCGTCATCAACTTAAAAAAATTGTGTTTTGCTGAGCCACTGTTTGTATCATTTTGAGTTGCAAAAATTTTTTCTGGATACATTTTTGAATATTCTTGTAAAATTTTATAGGTATTATCAGTAGATTTATCGTCATTAACAAATAAAATAAAGTTCTGTTCAGTTTGTGCTAACAAAGACCGCAATTGTTCTTCAATAAATTTTTCTCCATTATATGACGCTAAAAGTATATAAATCATTGTGACTCCTTACATTACCCTAGAAATTATACAATAATGCTAAAAAAAATGCAACTATATTTGACAAATTTTTAAAAAGATAAACGTAAGTACATAGATTTTTGTATCAAATGATTGCATAAAAATGCCTATATTGGTTGCAAAGCCAAATTAGCTATGCTATAATATTATCATATATAAAGGAGATACTATGACTTTGTATGAAACCGTGATGATGTTGGCTAAAAGCTTCAACATTGAAATCAGCCAATTAGAAAAAAACAGCGGGCTTAGCAATGGTAGCATAAATCGCTGGACAGTTCAATATCCCAGAACAGAAGTGCTAACCAAAGTTGCTAAATATTTTAATGTATCCATAGATTTTTTAGTAGGTATCAGCGAAGTACCAACAATAGCCAAACTTCCAGAGCGACAATCTGCCGAATATCCAAAAGGAGTGTTGTTAAGTCCAAAAGAAGGTAAACTGATATGTAATCTTAGAAAACTTGATGAAACAAATAGACAAGCAATACTCAACCATGCTGATGCACTTGCAAAAATGAATCTATACACTATTGATGACGATACTGTATAGATATTAATAGACTAATAGACTAATAGACATTCACTAGGACTCAACATTGACCATAACAAACTCATATCGTGAGTTAACCATGAATCATTCAACTAAAAGAAAAATTTATTAAAAATCTTAATAAAGATTTCTATTAAAAACCTTAATAAAAAATCATCACCTAAATCCCAAACTCCAAAAAAAGCAAATACTCCCCCACATCACAGTGAGGGAGTATTCATACATATACAAGGAA
>JAITUJ010000027.1 GCA_031286385.1 Clostridiales bacterium
GTGAGAGGACACTTTTGTTTCGTTTAAATACTTTACAAAGTCTACCAACCCTCCTTCATAACAGTAGTCACGCCTTACAAATGGCTGATTTGTGCCCACTCGTTCGTCAATAAGCAAAACTTTACAACCACGATTTAAAAAAGCTAATTCTTTCAATCGCCTTGCAACAGTATCCATACTAAAAACAACCGTTTCAAAAACCCTGTCATCGGGTAAAAATCTTACCAAAGTGCCTTGTTTCTTTGTGACACCTACCTGCACCAAACTATACTTTGGAACGCCACCTTTCAACTCTCCTCTCTCATTTTGTACACTTTCAAATTCCATTGTGTACAGTTTACCTTTTTTAAAAACTTCCACTTTAAGCCATTTGCTCAAAGCATTGGCAACAGCTGCCCCTACACCATGCAATCCCCCACTAGTCTTATAGCTGTTGTTGTCAAACTTACCTCCTGCATGCAGTTGAGTAAATACGACTTCCACACCGCTCACACCCATTTGTGGGTGAATGTCAACAGGCACGCCACGACCGTTATCTTCTACGCTTACACTGCCGTCAGAATGTAAAGTGACATTGCAAGTATCCCCATGACCATTGCTAATTTCATCAATACAGTTGTCTACAATTTCCCAGAGTATGTGGTGCAAACCGCGTATACCCGTTGTACCAATGTACATACCTGGCCGCAAGCGAACAGCATCTAAACCTTCCAACACCCTGATATCTTTAGCTTCGTAATTTTTACTCATAGTTATTATCTTATTAATTTTATTATTAAACTTTTGCAAAAAGACTTTTGTAAATCAGTTAAAGTCTTTCTTAAATTTAAACAACATCATAATTATAACAGTTTTAGCAAAATTTTACAAGCGTTTTTATACACAATTTTTTCTATTTTTAGGTTTAAAATTGTTTAAATCTAAAAATATTGTATTAATATTTTTATGCTTTTATATTTATGCATCAAATTACTCAAAAATCATTAAGCTACACTTTGATGTATCTATTAAATTCGTTGTAAGTCTGTTGATTAAAAAACTCAAAGTCATCTGTGTATGCAAACACTGCGCCTTCTTTGCTTAGTGAAGCATAATCAGCAAATATCAAACAACTAGCCCCATCAATCTGCTGTACAAATTTTAATCCTTCTTCAATCCCCGCTGCCATTATCGCAGTGGACAAAATCTCTGCTATCATAGCCTTTGGGTGGATAACTGTGGCAGAAGACACAGCTAAACTGTCATTTTTCCAGGCACCCTGACCAGCCTGCAAACTACTGTCCCATATCAAACCTGACGGTGCTCCTGTCTTTGGATTGATAATATGATGCACGAGTAAAGCCTGTTCTGAATTTTGATGTTGGTCGTCGTAGTAATACTCGTAAAACCGCTCATAATCACCACTGGTTACAAGCCCTGTATTGCTTATAGCAGTTGCCGCAAGTGTACCCCTTTGCATCAAATTTCTTCTTGGTCTTGGATCCGTTATACCAATATTAAAGAGTCTACTCTCCTTATTAAAGTAATACTGTCCATAAACATATATGTCACCACTCAAATTGAACATTGCTGATTTTAGATTGTGCGACTTAGCAATTTCTCCCCCTAAATCTGCAAGGTATCCCTTTGCAATGCCTCCAAGGTCTAATTCCATCAACTGTTTTTTGGTCATGTAGAATTTTTCATTTTCTTTATCATACTGTAAATCCAATGCCTTGGGCAACGGAAGGTCTGACTGATACAGCTTAATTTCATCCGGTGTTGGCAAATAATCAGGCTGTCTGTCAATAGGGTCAAAATTTGGATAACCATACTTGCTAATACCCTCAATGCCCACATTCCAAAAATTGGCTAAGCGCACGACACTTGGGTCGAAATAACCGTCTACTTTATCCCAATACTCTAACACTGCACTCATCATGTCATATATGTGGCGATCTATTTCTATCACCTCATTCACTGCACTGTCATTGAATCTACGCAAATAGCTATCCTGATCCACTCTAATAGAGCTGTTTACTTGCTCCCCCATTGCAATCATGTCATCAACAGCTGATTGGGCATCTGCCTGTGCGTTTTCTCCTTCACCCAATGCCCAAATTGACATGATTATACCGCCTCCAAATACGACAGTATTGCTCCTTAAATACTCATCTTTTGGCTGGCTACATGACAAAAGTGGAGAAAATGCAATAAAAATTGCAAGTACAAGATTTAGTTTTTTTATAAGTTTAAACATAAAAATAAAAGTAGGTTTTATAAATCAATGTGCAAAAGCTGCTAATGTAGCGTTTTTTACACGATATATTTTGCCGTATAAGAATCTTTACAACTCAACAACTGTTGCGGCGTACCCTCAAAAACAATGCTCCCACCGCCATCACCACCATCTGGACCTATGTCGATTATCCAATCTGCACGCTTTATAATTTCCAAATTATGCTCAATCACAATTACAGTGTTGCCAAAATCCACAAGCTTGTCTATTATTTTTAAAATGTTATCTATGTCAGACAAGTGGAGTCCTGTCGTAGGTTCGTCCAAAATATAAATGTTGCCTTTTTTATTCAACTCCTTAGCCAATTTCAATCTTTGACACTCGCCACCAGACAGAGTGTTTAGGGACTGACCAAGTGTCATGTATCCTAGCCCTACTTCGTTTAAATTTACCAGTACAGATTTTATCTCTTTGGAATCAAAAAAGTTTAGGGCATCATACACAGTCATGTTGTTTATCTCTACTATATTTTTGTGTTTGTACTTGTACTCCAATACGCTTGCATCATAACGGTCACCATTGCACTGGTCACACACAACTTCGGAGACATCCATAAAAGATAAATTCAATTCCAAAATCCCAGTTCCATTACACTTTTTACATGCACCTTCCGAATTATAGCTAAAAAAACCAGGTTTTTGATTATTTTCCTTTGCAAACAATTTTCGAATACTGTCCATAATCCCCGTATACGTAGCTGGATTGGAACGAACATTTCCAGCAACAGAGGTCTGGTCAATGTTAACGCAAGCAAAATCATTTGCAAATACTTTATGTGTGAGCGTGGATTTTCCCGAACCTGCCACACCCGTAATGCAACAAAAAACTCCTTTGGGCACACTCAAAGCGATATCTTTCAAATTGTGCAAATTGGATTTTTGGCTAACATACTTATCACTAAATTTTCTAGGTGTAGCATTTATATCCAGCTTTCTTGCCAAATACTTACCCGTAAGACAATCTGCCTTTAATAAACCAGAAAAACTGCCTTCGTACATAATTTTGCCACCCATCTTACCAGCTTTTGGACCTATGTCTACGATGTGGTCTGCTATTTTTATGACATCAGGGTCATGCTCTACTACAATAATTGTGTTGCCTTTATCTCTTAGTTTTATCAGCAATTCATTCAACCTATGCACATCTCTTGCGTGCAGACCTATACTAGGTGCGTCAAACACATAGCAAATATCTGTAAGGCTGCTGGATAAATATTTCACCATTTTTACACGCTGGGATTCACCACCAGACAGACTGCTGGTTTCCCTGTTGAGACTGATATACCCTAGTCCAATATCTATAAGGCGCATCACTCTCTCTACAATGCTGTTTATGATAGACTGTGCCTCTTTAATATTCCATTCTTGCAACACCTTTACAACTTGTGTCAACTGCAATTTGGCTATGTCAGCAATGTTTAAATCGTTTATTTTACAAGATAGTGCTTTTTGATTAAATCTATCTCCATTGCAAGTTGGGCAAATTTGAGTTATCGTAAAGGCGGCTACCTTTTTTTGATTGGCTTCTGATTTTTCTCTCGCTGTCTTTACATTCTGCCTTACAAACCGCACAGACAATCCCTCATAAGTCAAATCAAACTCTGCACCTTTAAAAGTAGTCGGCATTTTTTGCGCCTGTGCAAAACACAGCTTGTGGTATTCCTCTTTTGTGTAGTCTTTTATTTTTTTGTTTAAATCAAAAAAGCCAGTGTCTGCATAGCACTTCCATACCCAACCACCAACTTTAAACCCGTCTAACAGTATTGCACCCTCGTTGAGTGATTTATCTTTGTCCAATGCTTTATCTAAATCTAAACCAATAGACCGACCTATCCCTTCGCATTCGGGACACATGCCTTGCGGGTCATTAAAACTAAAAGCATTTGCAAGACCGATATGGGGCTTTGCAAATCTAGAAAACAAGATGCGCAAAAGTGGTTGAATATCAGAGATTGTACCCAAAGTAGAGCGAGAGTTGCCTCCCAAACGCTTTTGGTCCACAGCAATTACAGTGGACAGATTTTCTAACTTATCCACATCTGGGTGCCTATATTTTGGCAAATAAAGGCGTGCAAAACTACTAAAAGTTTCGTTTAACAACCTTCCTGCTTCCTCTGCTATGGTATCAAATACAATGCTACTTTTGCCCGAACCCGAAACGCCTGTAAAAATTGTTATGGCGTTCTTTGGAATTTCTAGATTTATTCCACACAAATTGTTTTCTCTTGCGTTGACTATTTTTATTTTACTCATTCTTTTCTCCATCAAAATAGCTCTGTACAGCTTGTTCTGTCTGCACCAACTTGATATTTTCTTCTTGCAATTTCTTTTGCTTTATTCTTTTTGCTAGATGCATTACAGCAACAGCAACGATGGTAACCTCCAAAAATAATTGCAAAGCAGCTCCATTGATGGTAACAAATATCAATGTTCTCCAATCAAACTCAAAGACACTCAATCCAACAGGGGCAAACGCCAAAGTGTTAAATAATGCATTGTCAAGCAATCTGGATACAATTGCACTTAGTGCTGTCGCAATGAGATATACAATTTTATATCCACTCAAATACTTTTTCAGCTTGGCATTTATCTTGACAAAAAAATAAATGTTTATTAAGCTTGCAATAGCAAATGACAACATAGATGCAAGTTCTATACGCCAGTGACTTTTAAATACAGTATTAAAATTTTCTGCCAAATCTGCCCTATCTGCATCATAAGGGAAAACGACGGCTAATACTGTCAAAAATACAATAAACAATTTTACTACTATACTAAAAATTGTCACCTTATAGGCAGTTTTTTTGCCCCATATTTCTGCAATTACATTTTGCAATATCATCACAAGCACAATAAAAATTGTACCAAATTCATCAATAGCAAAGTTGCCAAACCCTATTGGTCTCAATGCGTATATGTTTAGTAAAACCAAAAAAAGCACTATGAGTGACACCAGTCCCACATAGTACTGTTGACTGCTAAAACCTTTTAAAGGTTTTGCACTAAGTTTAACATCTAAATTTTCTCTTTCTTTCATGTTTACCTATTAAATTGTCTGTACAATTTTGTCTTTAAACTGTCTAAAAAAAGTCAACTGCCTTTTTGCATAGTTGCGTGTGCGTTGTTTTATCAAATCTACTGTACTGTCCCAACTTTTATTGCCCTCAATGTAATCTACTATTTCTTTGTATCCTATTGCCTGCATACATTGGCAGTCTTTAAAGTTTAACAGCTTTTGCACTTCATCAAGCAAACCATCTTTTATCATTTTATCTACCCGAAAATTTATATTATTATACAGCTTTGCCCTATCCATGTCAAGCATTATCATTTCAAATTCATAACGCTTTTGTCCACTCAACTGTACAATTGTCGTTTTGGGCTTACCTGTTCCGTAGTAGATTTCCAGAGCACGAAGCACTCTCTTTGTATCATTTTTGTCTATCTTTTCAGCAGAGTGGCTGTCCACACTTTTTAACAAGTTGTGCATATACAGTTTGCCATTTTGTTGTGCATCATTCTGTAATCTAGTGCGTAGGGAACTGTCAAAATTTGCAAAGTTATGCTCAAATAGCAGTGCTTTTACATACAGTCCAGTACCACCACATATGAGCGGGCGCTTGCCTTTTTTTGTAATATCTGCAATTGCTTTGTCTGCTACACCTACCCATTGAGGGACACTAAAATTTTGGGAAGGGTCAACAATGTCAATCGCATGATGCTTGACAGCCAATTGATCTTCTTTGCTAGGCTTAGCTGTGCCAATGTCCAACCCACTATAAACTTGCATGCTGTCAGCAGATACAATTTCACCGTCATGTGACAGACACCAATCCAAAGCAAATCTTGACTTACCTACACAAGTAGGTCCAATTAAACAATCAATTTTTGTCATAGACATATGCAAGTATAATGCAAATAAAACGACTTGTCAAACAAAAAAGGCGACTAACGCCGCACTTTTTTGTCAACTATATAAAACAACCATTTAAACTTTACTTGTGTCTTTATTGTTTTTCATCAGATTTTTTTCTCTTTTTCAAAAGTGCAAATATTAGCAAAGTAAATAGAACACCCTCCCCTGCAACAATCCACCAAAAGTTGTTTTTAACAGTGTTTACAACTTTATCAACCACTGTTTCATTTTTTAAATGAGCCAATAAATCCGTGTCTTGTACAACTTGATACTGGTCATTAAGTTGTTGAGTTTTGTCAAAGTCTGCAAAAAATTGGTCTGACAATTTTAAGTTGAAATCTTTGCTCAAAATTACTTTTAACTGAGAAAGCGTTGTACCATATTCTACAAAAATTTCTAAATATGGGTCAGTAGTGGAAATATCTTCGATATACAGTGACAGTTTTACCTTTCTTACTTGCCAATTGCCGTACACATCAAAGGTCCTTGTCCCAATGTCTTTTTGATAACCGTCTAGCGTAGATAAAAAGTCATCACCCAAATTAAAGTTTGCATTGGTATCAAATTGCAATAAAAAGTGACCGTTGTCATAAAACCAATTTTGAAATGTAAAATTGTCACTTGTAGGATTTTTGACTACATCACTAATTTTATTCCCAAAATTAAGGGTAACTTGTTCTTCTGTATTATTTCCAAAACTTGGATTGGTAATAGATGATGGAGCGTTATATTTTAGCGTGATGGTGTAATCAATCTTGACCATTTTTGCATACAGCATTGTGTCCTCTGTTATGGGTTCATTTTCATCAAACAGCTCTGTAAAGTCTTGGTCTTTGTACCACCCTTCAAAATCATATCCCGGTTGATTGGGTTTGTTTAACTTTAAATCAATATTTTGATTTACACTAAATGGCAAACTGTGAGTAAAATCTTGACTTTGCTCTGTGACTTGTTCACTTTTTTGCTCATAATTATCTACTGTTTGAGTACTCACAAACAAACTGTGAACACTGCCAGCAATTGCACCAACAGCAATCATCACAGTCAATAAAATACTTGTTATAAATTTCATAAATTATTTCTCCTTATATTTTTGCATATTTTTATATATTTTTTACAAATTAACCATCTTTTTTAATACAAAGTTATCACTCAAAACTCATGTCTGACGCCCCCTTTGTTTAAATCAATGAGCAAATAAACAATCAGAAAAATTAGACCTAAGTTTTTAAAAGAATTGCCAAGCTGTATAAAATCTACAATAAGCCTGTCCAACATACCACCATTATTGGGCTGTTCCACGATGACGGCATAATCATCTTGTGTGTCGTCAAATTCAAATGAGCCAAAATCAAGCCCTAACTCAAATAAAATTTGATGGATTCTCGTTAAAGACGACCCCCAAGGGACATTGATTTTATAGTAGACATCACCGTTGACGACAAATGTAACGCTGACCGTATCCACCACTTCAAAGCTTACCCATCCGGTATTTTGACCATCAATGGACGAAGGTCTATTCACAACACTTTCCCCTGGGTTTGCTTTGAATTCTCCCACAGCTTTAAAACTTACCCGGTTGTCTAGATACATCATAGGCAACACTCCACCCCTATCATCACTTGCAGCCCCCGTCCCCATAAATATACCAGAAAGCTCTGCACTGTCCAAAGAGGCAATTACTAAGGCGTCCCCAAATTGTCCGTTTTTGTTGACATCGTGATCCATAAAAGGGCTTCTGGTCCATGTGGGTATCGGATTGCCCTGTGCGTCCACCCCTCTTGCATAAGGCAGTCCATTTACATTCTTTAACGGCAATCTGCTGATTGCTTCGGCTTGCATTAAATCTTGAATAAAAACCTTGTCGTATATATTGTATGTTTGTAGTTTTTTATAACTTGCTGAATGGTCATGGATAGATGTTCCCATAGAGATAGATTTATCTCCTGGATTAAAATCACTTCCAAGACTATCCATTCTATTGACATGCTGCTGCACTGTACCCGTCACAGACGCGTCGGTTGCTACACTCACAGTTCCCAATGACAACGCTGAGGGAGGCACAAAAGAGCTTTCTGTATCCCCTCGCCATATTGTCTGTGTCTGTTTTACAGTAGCGATTGCGTTTTGTTCACCTTCGCTAAATTGGTCAAAAAATTCACCATTTAGATAGTATTTTAAGTCACTTTCATACCAAAAATTGCTGCCAAACTGTTCTCTGCTTCCCTCAATTGTGGCGCTACCTGTCGTGCTCAATATAGAATTATAAGGCAATCTACTTGGATCGCCCAAAGGTCTTGGGGCATCAAATGCTCTGGTAAATACCCTATCCATAATTATCAGTACTCCGTCGCTAGTCTTGTCTACCACTCTCCAAGTGTTCAATCCATAATTGTAGTTTCCAAAATTTTGTATATAATCTCCTACCATCAAATCATCAACTTTATAGTAGTTTGATTCTGTATCTAGATTGGATTGAATTGGCATTATACTGTGATAATTCATTTGTGACTTTTGCTTAAAACACGCAAGCGCAAATGCAGAGCACAAAAACACAAATGCTAAACAGATAAGAATTATTTGTATGGAACATTTTTTTACTGACATAAAGTTGACCTTTTATTACAAAAATGAAGTAACTGTATGTATAAATTATACTATATTTGTGTCTATTTTGCAAATAAATTGTAACATATTTTATATGGAAATTACTACCAAATACCCCCTATTTATAAAAAATAGGGGGTAAAGTTCAGTTTTTATATTTAACTTAGTACTATTTTATACAATTCTTTTAAACCATTTTTCTATCTCATTTTTGGTTATCACAAAAACGACCGGTCTACCGTGCGGACAAAACAGTGCAGAGCCACTCTGTTTAAATGCTTTCAACAACAAATGTATCTCGCCTTGCGTCAAGTGTTGTTTGCCTTTTATGGCCGCTTTGCACGCCGCCTGTTGCAATTTTTGTATCAAAAAATCGGTTTTGTTCAGTTTGCGCTTATCACGCATATAGTTTAAAATCAAAGACACAAACTGATGCAAGTCCATGTCACTGCATATTGTAGGCACAGCAAATATGCCCATCTCTCGCATACCTAAGTCACGAATGTCAAAGCCCACTTGATTTATGTCTTGCAAGTTCTCTAATAACAGTTCTTTATCCAGTGTAGCCAAGTCAAATATATAAGGGACGAGCAATGTTTGCATAGCTACTTGTGATTTTTCTGTTTGCTCACATAGTTTGTCGTACAGTAATTTTTCATGTGCTGCATGCTGATCTATAAAATACACTTTATCTGCATCTTGCAAAACAATGTATGTGTCAAACAAACTACCCACTAGCAACGCATCAAGCCAGTGTTCTGATTGCAAGTTTTTTTCTGTTTGTTCTATTCTCTTACTCTGCAATAGTTCTGACTTATCAACTGTGACAGTCTTGTCTTGCAATTTTCGTTCTTGCAAACTTGGATAAGGCAGACCTTGCTCACTGTCTGCGTTGTACTGACTAGTCAGTATACTGCCCAAAGTACCACCTTCGCTGATTGAATTTGGCTTATACATGCTAAAAGCTTTATGCAATAAGCTAGGCTGTTGAGACTTTACGCTTGGCAGCTCAGATTTTAATGAGGTCCTTGTGTACAGCGTTTCACTTTGTTGATATTGAGGAGTTATCAAATCCATACTGGTCTTGCAAGCTCGTCCCACAACAGAACAGACTCTGTCCTTATTGACAAATTTTATTTCCAATTTATTGGGATGTACATTTACGTCAACTAAATTTGGCTCAATTTCTATTACCAGTACAAATACGGGATACTGCCTTGTCATAAGGTACGAACAAAAGCAATTGTAGACTACTTTTGATATTGCCGAGTCTGTCACAACTCTGCCGTTGACGATGAGCACCTGTCCCAAGCTGTTGGGCTTGCTAAACCCCACGCGCCCGACATATCCACTCAATTTAAATTCATCTACAACTTGTTCCACTTTTACGATATTGTCCACAAAATCTTTGCCAAAAACTATGTATATGGCATCTTTCAAACCTGTCCCATTGCTTTGGTATACCACTTTGTTTTCTGAGATGTATTTAAAACGAATATTTGGTTTTGACAGTATTAACTTTTCTACAACAGATGTGATGTGTGCTTGCTCTGTACTGCTTTTTTTTAAAAAATTCTTTCTAGCTGGAACATTTTCAAATAAATTACTCACCGTAATTGCAGTGCCGTAAGGTGCACCACACTCTCCCTTTTGCAAAATTTTGCCGTCAACAATGTCCAAGAAACTAGCTAAATTTTGATTTTGTGTGCGCGACACAACCTTTACATTGGACACACTAGCAATACTAGAAAGCGCTTCTCCTCTAAACCCAAGCGATAGGATATGATTTAGGTCATCGTTATGCATTATCTTGCTGGTAGCGTGCGCTAAAAATGCCAAAGGCAAATCGTCAGCGACTATACCACACCCATCGTCTATCACCTTAATACTTTGTATACCGCCGTTTAAAATCTCAATACAAATATTTTTTGCACCCGCATCTATGCAGTTTTCTACAAGTTCCTTTACAATACTGCAAGGTCTATCCACCACTTCACCCGCTGCAATCCTATTGTACACTTCGGGAGGTAACAAATTTATTCTTTTATCAGCACTTTGCATGCACATATTATAACATAAAGGTCAATCTATCACAACTATATTTTGGATACACAAGAAAAAATTTTGCACTAGTATGTAAAGTTTGATGTCATTATAAATGTTTTCTATTAATTTTAGATAAAATATTACTATGGGATATAACTATTACAGACCACCTTATTACAGTTCGAATAAAAAGCCTTTGCTAATTTTTTGCATTTTTGCTGCACTGTCTTTGGCCATTGGTTTTATTGCTGTGAGTATAATTTTGCATTACGGTTTAAATAAGCAGGTTTTTACGCTGTTGCCGCCTACAAATATAAGTATTGGTTCTGACAGTATTATTAGATGGGATGAAGTAGAGCACGCACAGGGATACACAATTGCCATCGACAATTTTAGAGAGTTTACGACTACAAATATGTTTGACTTAAATACCGTTGTCATACGACAAAGACACGTATTAAAAATCATGTCAATAGGTTCTCAAACCTCTGATTCAATCTACCTTGACAGTGAGTTTTCTTATGAATATGACTTTGACAGAAGTTTTAAAAAGCAAAATACAAAAAAACTTGACACACCGTTTGAGTTGAAAATAGACGAAAATAAAAATTTGGTGTGGAACGGCGTAAACAATGCCAGTCGGTATCTAATTTCTAGCAATGGGAAAAATCAAATGGACACTACCAATACAAAATTTTCTTTAAGCAATTTACCTAGCGGAACACACAAGTTAAGAGTAAAGGCACTCAGTGCAGACAACGCATTTGATAACAGCGAGTGGTCAAATAGTTTTATTTTTAGACATCATGATGTTTAAAAAGGTCATTAAAGCCTTTTCAAAAAAAGCAACTCTTTTTTGTTTAGTTCTCTAAATGTCCCCCTTGTCAACCCTCCTAGCCTAATATTACCTATCTCCGTCCTTTTTAAGAATATAACTTCACGGTTTATATTCTCAAACATACGGCGCACTTGTCGGTTTCTGCCCTCTGTTATGACTACTTGAAGTCTGCTGATATTGTCTTCAAAGTTTAACAATCTCACTTTGCATGGCTTGGTCACGACACCGTCCAAAATGATTCCATCACTAATTTTTTTTATTTCATCACTGGTAATTTCCCCTTCAATTTTTGCAATGTACTTTTTGGGCATTTCAAAACTAGGGTGAGTTATTTTGTTGGCCATATCTCCATCTGTTGTCAGTATAATCAAACCTTCTGTATCATAATCCAGTCTGCCAACAGTAAACAAACGCATTTTCTCATACCTACCCTTTACCAATTCTAATACTGTCTTTCGACCTTTTTCATCACTATTGCTACATATATATCCTTTGGGCTTGTGCAACATTAGATAGACATGCTCTGATAACACATCAATCTTCTTGCCATCAACGGTGACGATATCTGTTTTTTTTACATTGTAAGCAAGGTCTTTGACCATTCTGCCGTTTACTTTGACTTTGCCCAATGTAACAAATTCTTCGGCTTTGCGTCGACTTGCAATGCCTGATGTAGCAATATACTTGTTTATTCTCACTCTACTCTCCCATTTTAAAAGTTTTTTGTTTCTATTTAAACCATTCTTTCAGCTTGTCCAGAATACTGTTTGACTGTACACTTTGCACACTGTACAAGTCTTCCTCAAATATCAAACGGTTGTGCAGATATATCTTTATTTTGCCCAATTTTTGCTCTGCCTGTATGGGCGCTACAACCAAATCATACTCTACAATTTTTGTCACAGAGTCAACTTCATCTACTCTAAGTGGGTAGTATAGCGACCTGTGACTGTATGCACCTACTTTATCTACTCTGCCATTTTTCACAGCTATGTCTCCAAAATAGTTGTAAGATGGCAAGATTTTGGTTAAAGAATACTGTTTAAATGCATGGCTCATCAACTGCCTGCATTCCTCAAACATGGGACCACAGTTTAGCACCACACACACTACTTGCATTCCGTTTTGTGTTGCGCTAGAAACTAAGCAGCGTCCAGCTTTTTTTGTAAATCCAGTTTTTACGCCATCCCCACCTTGAAATGTATTCAAAATTTTATTTTTGTTCTTTATGTTATGTTTCCAGCCTTTTACTGGTCTATTTACTATGTGTGATTTAGTAGCACAAATGGTTGCAAATGTTTTATCTCTCAGTGCATATGTACTAATCAATCCCAAATCATATGCAGTGGTGTAGTGATTGTCGTCATGCAGTCCGTGCGGATTTACAAAATTGCTGTTGTTTGCACCTGCTTCCTTTGCTGTTTTATTCATAAGCTGTGCAAAACCTTTTACACTTCCCCCAACAAAAATAGCAAGTGCAGTAGCTGCGTCATTACCAGATTGTAACATTAAGCCATACAACAAGTCAAGTACTTTTATCTGCTCTCCCACTTGCAAATATATACTGGACCCTTCAATGCCGCACATCTCCTTTGTTATGCTCACAACGCTGTTGACATCACAATTTTTTATGACAGTAATGGCCGTGAGTATTTTTGTTGTACTTGCCATATAACGCCTTGCATACGCATTGCTCTGGTTGAGGATTCTGTTTGTCCTAGCTTCCAATACAATCATGCTGCTAGCACTTGTAGCGTTGGCTGTCAAATATTTAACATGATTGAGTGGATGGACAAACACACATAAGCAAAGTACTGCAAGTACATAAAAAATTTGCATCTTTATTGATTTTTTCTCTACTTTCATATCAACACCTAAACCAATAGTCAATCTTCTTTTTTAACAAAACCTTTTATTATTCCTGGTATCATGTCCAAGATTTTACTGTACGCATCGTCTTGCTCTTCTATATTTATCATCTTTATTGTAGTGCCGTCATTGATTAAAAAACCAATTGGCACAACAGACAATCCAGCACCAGACCCACCAGCAAATGGGTATTCTGAATAGTTTGTTCTGGACATGTCGCTGTACTCACCACCACCCGTTACAAATCCCAAACTTACTCTGCTTATGGGAATTATACTTATCCCGTCAGCTGTGGTTACAGGGTTGCCTATAACTGTGTCAGCATCAATTATCGTCTTTATTTTAGCAAACGCATTGTCCATTATGCGTTCAATAGGATGTTCGTTTTTAATACCAATCATTTTACCTCACAATGCAAATGCGACAAACATTTTACACAAAATTTATTCAGTTCTTTGCACTGACACTTTTTTGCAATTTTCGCTTTGCATTTTGTATCAGCTTTTTGCGTCTTTTTATAATATTTCTTGCTTGTCTTGTGTATATTATCGGTTCAAATCTGACAAATCTCTTTGCAAATTGTAAAACGACTCCATAAATAATATCCGCAAGATTGAATGTAAATATACCTAAAAACTCTACAAAAAATATATTTTTATCATACAAAGGTACAAAGGTTTCTTGTGTGCGTATTTTTTGCCAACTCTTTACAAAAGACATAAACGCACAGTAAGCCATTCTCATCATCGTTAAACCAACCGCTGTAAATATTGCATCAGATTTTCTGCCAATTTCACACGACAAAAAAAAGTCTGTGACATTTAAGTTGCTCAACACAGAACCTGTCATAATGCTTAGAATAGAATTTTTATCCTTAACATCGGCCGTCAAATGTATTTTTGTCAAAATTTTTTGGCTTTTATAACTTTGTAGATACACGCTGTTGATGTCCTCATCTTGCTCCAACAACAACTTTGCTCTAAAAATTCTAACTCCAAAAAAGTATAACTTTATATGTCCGCCATTGACAAAGACATCCAATTCACCCTCTATATGAAAGTGTAAAGGGTAAGTCAACAAAGACAAAATAAATAACACTATACAAAGTGCAATAAGCATTTATATAGTGTGTAACAATGTATAAATTTATATGCAATGAACATACAAAAGCACATAACTATGTATGATGCACCGTCTCTGACTATACAAGCCCTGTCGTACTTGACCTTAAAGACCTCCTGCAAAGCTACCTTAAGGCACATGAAACGAAATCCACTTAGTGCTGCTGTATCTCTACTCTGACACGGTTCGCGGCTCGACATTGCTTAAGACCTTGTTATCAACAGTCTTTAAAACCCTACTGCACAAATCCAATATAGCCTCGGACGGCGGTCTATCTCGCTGTAGCGGATTGCGAGTCACAGGGCACCGCTAGCTCCCCATATAGCACCAAACTTATTATAACTCAAAAAAGAGAGTTTGTCAAGACTTTTGACAAACTCAAAAAAATTTTCAACTATCTATTATCTTTTGCAATTCTTTCATCTTTTGCTCACTGGGAACTTTTAAGTGATAGGGGTATTCCCATCCTAAGTGTTCGTACTTTGGCATTGCCATTGCGTGATACGGCAAAAGCTCTATTTTAATTGCTTTGTTTGCAAGTTTTTTCAAAGCTTTAATGTTTTGAACATCGTCGTTTAAATCACCCACAACTACATGCCTAACAATAAAGTCAATATTATTATTGGACAGATAATCCAAAACACGCATTGAATTGTCCATTGCACAGCCTACAATTTTACGGTAAACCTCTGAATCTGTATGTTTTATATCCAATAAAATCAAGTCAGCACTGTCAAAAATACATTTATCAAAGATAACGCCTGATGTGTCCACAACAGTGTGTATTCCCAATTTTTTACATTCTAAAATACACTGCAAAACAAAATCAGGTTGCATCAAAGGCTCTCCACCACTAAATGTGACACCACCTCTTTTGCCAAAATAAGGGCGATTGCGTTGTGCAATTTGGACAATTTCAATCACTGACATAGGTCTACCACCATTTTTGTCTTGCATTTCTGGATTGTGACAATAAATGCATTTGACAGGGCAGCCTTGTAAAAAAAATACTGTTCTCAAACCTGGACCATCCAGCGCACCCAAGCTTTCTATACTATTTACATAACCCAAAACATTTTTTTGTATCTCATCTGTGGTAAACGACATCATTTTCCCTTCATTCATTGTCAAAAATTTTAAACTGTAAAAAACATTGAATAAAATTTTGTTCAATGTTTTTTACAAATTATTACATATTCTATAATTTATTATGAAAAGTTCTAGCAAGCACTTCTTCTCTGTGTTTTTTACTCAATGCAGCAAACTTTACAGCATAACCTGACACTCTAATGGTCAAGTTTGGATAATCCTCTGGGCGTTCATTCGCTTTTAACAAATCTTCTCTATTGTAAGCGTTTATGTTTATATGGTGACCTTTCTTGTCAAAGTATCCATCTATCAAGCTTACTAAATTTGTCTGTCTGTCTACATTATTTTTGCCCAATGTAGATGGAACGACGCTAAATGTATTGCTAATGCCATCTTTACAGCATGTGTAAGCAAGCTTTGCTACACTGTTTAAGGATGCCACTGCTCCATTTTCATCTCTTCCATGATATGGGTTAGCGCCAGGGGCAAAAGGTTGACCAGATTTTCTACCACATGGAGTTGTACCTGTCTTTTGACCATATACGACATTGCTAGTTATAGTGAGAACACTCAAAGTGTGCTTTGCTCCCCTGTAAGTTGGTGAATTTGTCAACTCTTTATAAAATACTTCTACCAAATCTCTTGCAATACTGTCCACTCTGTCATCATCATTTCCATATTTTGGATAATCTCCCTCAATCTTATAGTCAATCACAAGACCATTTGAGTTTACGATTGGGTAAACTTTGGCATACTTTATAGCAGACAAACTGTCTGCGACAATGGAAAGTCCAGCCACTCCAAAAGCCATCAACCTTTCAATATTTGTATCGTGTAAACTTAACATTATTTTTTCATATGCATACTTGTCATGCATATAGTGAATGACATTCATAGTGTCTACATAAACTTCTGCCAACCACTTGATATACTCTCGGTACCTCTTGTAAACCTTATCAAATTCTAAAACTCCCTTGTCAAAGGCATCTGTCTGCAAACCTATTTTTACATCGTGCAATTCTTCTCTGCCACCATTTATAGACAGTAATAACAACTTTGCAAGATTACATCTAGCACCAAAAAACTGCATTTGTTTGCCTATCTTCATAGAAGAGACACAACATGCTATGCCATAGTCATCTCCGCTTATAGGTCTCATCAAATCGTCATTTTCGTATTGAATGCTACTTGTATCAAGTGAAACTTTTGCACAGTAATTTTTAAATCCTTCGGGTAGACTTTGTGACCACAATACTGTCAAATTGGGTTCAGGACTTGCTCCCAAATTGTAAAGTGTGTGCAGAATTCTAAAACTAGTCTTGGTCACAAGCGTTCTTCCATCAATGCCCATTCCACCTATGGACTCTGTGACCCATGTGGGATCGCCGGCAAACAACTCATTGTATTCTGGCGTTCTCAACTGCCTTGACATTCTAAGCTTTATGACAAAATCGTCCATAATTTCTTGAACAGAAGTCTCATCTAAAATGCCATTTTTCATATCTCTTTCAAAGTATATGTCAAAGAATGTTCCCACACGACCAAGGCTCATAGCGGCACCATTGGACTCTTTTATACTAGCAAGATAGGCAAAGTATGTCCACTGCACTGCTTGTTTTGCATCCATAGCAGGTTTACTTATGTCACAGCCATAAGAGCTTGCCATGATTTTTAGCTGCTCCAAACTTTCTATCTGACAGAAGACTTCCTCTCTCAACCTTATATTTTCATCATTCATGCGGATTCTAGCCAAACTCTGCATGTCTGATTTTTTTGCTTCAATCAATCTGTCCACACCGTAAAGTGCCACTCTGCGATAATCACCAATAATTCGTCCACGACCATACGCATCTGGCAAACCTGTGATTAGACCATACTTTCTCAAAGCCCGCATTTCGTCAGTATACGCCCTAAAAACGCCATCATTGTGAGTTGCAGCGTATTTAAAATGCTCAAATATTTTTGGATTAACTTTATAACCATAAGCTTTACAACTGTCCACTGCCATACGCAATCCCCCAAAAGGGTTGACACCGCGTTTTAATGGTTTATCCGTTTGAAAGCCTAAAATTATGTCTTCATCTGTCAAGTATCCAGGCTCATAGCTCACAACTGTGGATACATTGTCAACATCTATATCTAATACACCACCTTTTTGCCGCTCTTGCAAAAATAGACTTTCCATTTTTTCTCTAGCTCTCTTTGTGCGTTGAGTAGCGTCAGACAAAAAAGAACTGTCGCCCTCATAGGGCTTATAATTTTGTTTGATAAAATCGGCAACATCTATCTCACTTTGCCATTTACCGCTAATAAACCCGTCATAAAAATTTCCTGTTTTAAGCATCACTGTTCCTCCAATAAAAGCTTTAAAAAAACAAGCATGTGTTCACAATTTATGTTGTGTAGATATACTAACACAACAAAAGATTTGTGTCAACAAAATTAACAATATTTTATATTCATCATTAAAAAATTTTAATGATGAAATAATTTTACCAATTTGCGACTAGCACATATGTAGTACCACGCTTAAAATAGCCGTGGCAACTGACTTAGGTAACAAAAATGCAAAATACAAGCTACACTTTTGTATCATTTTTATTTGGCACTCTCACCGTCATCTATTTCACAATTGGAATCGACAATATATCTCACTTTTTGTCTTGCCTGTATTTGTTTTAAAATTAGTTCCAATGGTCTGTACAAAAAGAATGTAATGATACATGAAGGTACAGCCCACGCCAAATTGAAAGGCAACACAGCCAACCATAAATAATAATTATAAAAACTTTGTAATGTAATGTTTGGATAGAGTGAGCTGACCATACCCAACAACATATCCCAATCGCCCTTAAAGTAAACTTGAACATACAAAGGTATCAATAAAAACCTATTTAACAGTATTGCTGCAAAACAAACAAAGGCTGTTGCCACCAACATGGCTAACAAAGCACCTCTGCGAGTTCTATTTTGTGAGTATATCAAACAAGTTGGCAATACAAGTGCCACTCCAATAATAAAGTCCGCTATACTATCAATATATGCAGCATCTGACCCAAATAACAGTCCCAAAAGAGAGCGAATGACTACCACAGTCAAACCGCCCTGCATACCTAGCATGAAACACGCTAGCAATATAGGGATATAGGAAAAATGAATCTGCAAAAAGCTTGGGAAAAAAGGCAATGGTGGAAGTTTTAAAAATTTAATCAACAAAAAGCTTGCACAAGACAACATGGCAAGCAAACAAATATTTTGTGTTGTGAAAAATTTGTTATTTTTAACAACTTGTTCATCTGGTTTTACAACAGAATGTTGCATATGATTCCTCCAAAAATTTTTAGTTACTTGGAGCAAAACACAGTCAAAATTAAAAGTTGTAACAAAATACATAACAAAAACAATACTGTTTTATTATACTTTAATACACTTATCACATCCGGACTTTAACCGTCGGTCAAGGAATTTCGCCTTGTCAAGATTGAACAACAGAACAATCGTTGCGGACTTTAACCGCCGGTGGAGAATTGCACTCCGCCCCTAAGCTTTGGGTATTATAGCATATTGAATAATAAATGTCAAATAAATTTTTGTATATGTTAAAATGTCAATATCATTGTTGTGTTTTAATTACCTAGTATGACATTTTAATTTTTTTGCTTAAACAAAAATACTATGCATATAAAGCACAAAAACAAAATTAAAAAAAGAACTGTCGCTGATAGCAAATTGAATTTGCTAGTATTAT
>JAITUJ010000057.1 GCA_031286385.1 Clostridiales bacterium
AATAGACAGGTAGCAATACCATTCTTTTGGCACACAAAAGGTATCTATTACATGAACATTCTCTACAAATTCACTGTAAACTAATCCACCTAAATTTAAAAATGTTCCATATCTACGGCTTTGCAGTTCTTCTTTTGACATTGTATTTGTCAAAGCTAAAACTTCTGACTTATCCAAAAAAGGATTGTCATCCCACTCCATAAAAATATGCCAAACTTGACTGTCACAGTTTTCGTTAAGGTAAATTTGATTATACACCCATGTTAAACCAAGCAATGGCGTCATAGTGCCAAATATCTCACCGCATCTATCTAGTACACGCATGCGGCATTCTTGATAAATTTCTATGGGTGGCTCTTCATCAAACCATACAAAGTCAAGGCTGGCACCACTAAATTTCTCTCTACCCATTTCACAGCTTTTAAAGCCAATTTTTGATATTCCGCCAAAGACATTGCAAATTGTAATAAAGTCAATGATACCTGTCTTTGGGCTTTGTGCCGAACCACTTATCATCACAATATTTTTTATCCATGACGGATTTATATATTCCAAAATTTTGGCTTGTGCAACATCTCTGCCCACTTCTCTTGACAAAGACACAACCCAACCACTTACACTATTGCGGTTTTTTTTATAAGGATGGTTGCCTCTTGCCAACCACACAACTTCTACCGCACCACATTCTGTCTTACCACTGCGATTACCACCAAAAACCCAGCGATTTTTTAAACTACATTTTGCGAATTCCAATTGTTTATAATGTATTTTTTCACCATTATTGTAATATAATAACTTATTATCACTTTGTTTTTTTTGTATAGCTTTATCAATTTTTGCCAATGATGACAGTAGCTGCTTGGTTTTTTGTTTAACTTTGGTTTTATGCACGACGATATCTCCTATATAAATGACAAAAAAACAACTTTATTTTTTTGTTTGGTATATTTAATTTTATACTTGTTAATAATTTTTGCAGACAAAAAAAATTCAATATGAAAAAATTTTTTTATTTTATTACTATAATTGCCCTATTGCCGTTTTCATCAGCGCTAATGCAAAAGCGACAAAGCAAGGATATTGAAATACAGTATGCTCAAATTGTTCAGAGTACTTTCTTGTGCGATATTGTAGAAGATGAGTTTGTGCCCATCACTACATTGCCACAAACATATTTTGTAATCATAACTGGTGACACTGTACAAGATTATTATCCAGTAAACTATCTTGATATAGATGGATTTGTTGACAAAAATCACCTTGAAATAGTAGACTTTGAACCCTTAAATAAATTTGCACAAGGTGAAATAAAAATCAAACCTGAAATTGATGGGAATGTAAATTTGAGAGAGCATGCGAGTAGAGATTCAAATATCATAACCCCCGTTGACAATAGTAATCTGAACATGATTTATTACGGTACAGTTGAAGGGGAAAGTATTGAACAGAACAATTCGTGGTATTATGTCAGAGTAAAAGTTAACGATGAAATGCATTGGGGATACATGCACAGCGTAAATATGCTAGGACAATCTATCCCAGATAATGTTGTCATAGCAGTCCCACCGCCAGATTTAGGGGAAGAAGGAAGTATGGACAGCGCACAACCGTCACAGATGTCAGATACAATTTTATATACAATCGTTGCAATACTCTGTGTGCCTGTTTTAATAATAATGCTGACTCTTTTTAAAAAGAAAAAGAAATAATAAAATTTTTTGTGTTGCAAATATATTATAACAAAAAAATAGTGTCAATATTGTGGCACTATTTAAATTTTTATCAAAGACATTTTTTATAAGAGCAATAGAGTTTTAAAATATTGAGATAAAAGCTATTCTCTATTCATGAGAGCAACTGCCTTACTGTAAAAGTTTCTTGGATACTATTAACAGGTTGCAAACACTTCTCAAGGCTTGCCCGAAGTTCGTTTTGTACATCACAAAATCATACACCCATCAAGATGCTCCACATTCCAACCATGTGAGACACCTTTACCATCTTTGGCAAGTCCTTGTTTGATTGTGTCAATATAACTGCTATCAATACTACTTCTTAGTTCTTCTGTTTGGTAGTTTACAAAGTCCGTTACATTGTCGCTATTTAACTCGCGCTACATATCTTCGTTGTATTGTGCTTTTATTTTAGGACTAAAAGTATTTGTATAGTGTTTCATTACTTATTATATTTTTTGTTGTTTATCATAGCAAATATTGCAACAATTAAAGCATTAAACATAATCAATGCAAATAAAACATGCTACCAATACTCTCTATATTCGTATATCACATCTTTCTGAGTTACTAGAATAATTGGCAACACAAAGAAATCAATTTAGGTATACCATAATAAAAGCCCCTCTCATTTTTGTAATATGAGACTCTAAACCTACCTTAACAAACTTAATACTAATAAAGAATGTTGCTATATTTACCAAAATCAGAGCAATCTCATACATTGGTCTAAATTCATCAAAAAATAGCCATAACACAACTTTCACCATTATACAAACCAATGACAAAACAAAAATGGTTATCGCTGTATACATCAATAGGCATTGTTCAAATAGACTTATTTTGTTTTTTTGCCTGATTGAAAACCTCTAAAACCTGCACCAAACATCTATCACCCACTTTACGCAAATCTAGGCGGAGTTACTCCTGCTGGCATAGAACCTCCCACTTTTATTTTATCTATATCAAAATCCGTCAGTCGCTGTCCTGTCTTGATTGTGTCCCTTTTTACTCAATGATATCTTTTTATATACTCATCTACTCCATCTGACTCATTGTTGCAAATGATAAACTCAAAATTTTCTTTTATCGAATCATCACAATTTACTTTATTAAAATATTCATCAATAAGAGTTATCGTTGTTTGTGTATCATTTTTATATGAACCTAAGTTGATAAAAATAGTCTTCAAATTCTTGTTGTATTCTTCAACCTTATTCATTGCATCAAACGAAGTTTTATAAAAATTCATTAAAGGAATGATGCACAAACTATCATCTATTAATAAAGTATCTCTCAAATAATCTAGAAGATTATGAAAAGCCTGACTGCCACCATCTAAATCTTTTAAAATTTTAGATGACGAACTTAGGTTGATATAGTATAAATTGGTATCATTAAATCTCTGATTTATACTAATATCTATAAAATATTCTAAATTTTTTATTTTTGGATAAAACAGAGCATATTGTTCTAACATAGATTGAAAATCAATGACTATACAACCATCTTCATAGTGTTTTGGCATTATTTTTTTGGAATACATAATGAAAGAGCTATATATAAAAGCCCTTTCATCTGCAAAATCTTGTCCAAAATATTCTGGTAACTTCACGCTCTTGATGGACCTCCATACCAAGGAGAACCATACCAAGAATGTGCATTATTTCTTCCAAATGGGTGACAATGCCAAAAGTATATGTTGTTTGAAGAACTTGTACCGTGCACTTCAAACGCTTTGCCATCATACTGATTTATAGTGCCATTGATACTAGCTTTTTGCGCTACAAAAACAGCATCCATCTGATTGATAGTGTATGTTCCCAAATTTTCTTGGTTCATCATCAAAGCATTCGCTGCCATACTTTGAGAAACAGAAATAGGATAAAAATACATTTTCCCATTATGTCTTAGCACTAAAAAATATTGACCTGATTTTTGTATTTGAGAAACTACAGCAGTTGTTAAAGCAACATCAATTACATACCTAACACCTGCAATTACTTTTGTCAAAGCAGTTTGTGCATTACCCAATACTCCATCAAAAAACCCCCTCACCCAACTCACTACTTTCCCAGCTATGGACAAAAATTGATTGACAATGTTATTAAATACCGGTCTAATCACATCCCAATACATAACGACAACTGCTGTAACAACCGCTAACGCAACTAGAACAATTCCCGCTGTAATAAATGCCGGCACCCACCAACCTGCTGCTTTAACTGTATAATAGGCAGTATTGAGTGCCACATTCATGGTTGTCCATGCACCGCTCGCAAGTCCTGGTACTGCAACTAATGCTATTCTTTGATTGGTGTCTGGTGCAAATTGTTTTGTTTCGCCATTTAGATAGTTATCGAAGAAGTATGATGAATCTTCACCGTCATTGGCTAGACCTTGCTTGACTGTGTCAATATAGCTACTATCAACGCTACTTCTCAATTCTTCCGTTTGATAATTTACAAAGTCAGCTGCATTGTCGTTATTCAACTCTCTCCACATATCTTGGTTGTATTGACCTTGCATTTCAACCAACATTTTCCACATGCTTTGCTCAAATTCTTCTTGTGATGTCGAAGTCCTTGATACTGCATTTAAGTCAGCAAACTTGTTTTGCAATTCATCCAAACCAAAACGAGTATTTTCATTTGATGAATCTCGCCAAAAGTTGTCTTGCTGTGCAAATGGTGGTGATGTTGGCTTTGCACCATGATTGGTGTTGAGCATTGCTATCATCACTGCACTAATTGGCAGTATCAAAGCTAAAATAAAAATTGTTAGCTTTGTGCGAATTGAGCGAAATTTTTGAGATTTTGCCAATTCTTGTTTTAATGTGTTCATGTCTGTCATAGATTGTTCTCCTATACGACTGTAATACAAGTTGCTTGCCCAGTGGGCATTTTGTTTTATTTTTGTTTGTCAATATCCTTATAACTTTGAATGCTGTAAAAGCCTATCTGATAGTAAAATCTTTTGCGTTTTGGAGTTTCTCAAATCAATGCAACTTTATCTTTTGGAAATGTAAACAATTATGCAATTTCTAAAATGGCATCTCCAACTTCAGCCGAATCTTGTGCAACAACCTGGATGGACTC
>JAITUJ010000058.1 GCA_031286385.1 Clostridiales bacterium
TTTCTGTTGCACTTTCCTTAGAGTCGCCTCCACTGGCAGTTAACCAGCACTCTGTCCTGCGGTGTTCGGACTTTCCTCGTCCTCATCACTGAGACCGCAACCATATGACCACCTTTACATATACTATAACACAAGAATCAAAAAATGTCAACCTGTACACAAAAGCTATCACAATCTTGTTCAAATTGACATTGCCATTTTGTCATGACTCTTTAACCAACGCATTGAGATAAGCTATCAATCCAGCTCCATTTGTCAAATAATAAGTTGTCTTACTCGCCCTGTCATATTCACTATCAAGAGAAATTGACCAAGGCTTGCTACTATCACTATATAGTTCTAAAAAACCATTCGCACTAACCTCTCTATCCTCCCCATACTTACTGTAAACAAGCAGTTCAACAAATTCCATTACAACTACTATCTCATTGCTGTCTTCCATTGTCACTCCTTCTCTTCCATATTCTTTAACACCGTAGCTGTATACAATCTTAATTGGTTGGTGTGGCATATTACTCAATGAATCAATTTGTCTTATGTTTTTTGTTCCCAATGCTTTTATAAATGGGTCATTGTACAATACCATTGCAACTACAAGCAACACGCCTGCTACCAATAACTTGAACGCAGAAAAACCATACTTACTTACTACCAATGCATCATATTTCTTCATAAAATAAAACACAATAGCATCAGCTGTAAAAAATACTATCAATAGATACAAGGGTATCCAACCCATTAAATGTCCAGTCCCACCAGTTTCTCTATGCAAAACATTTTGAATATAAATCAAAAACAAGTATGTTGTCAAAAATACAACTAGCTCCACTATACATACTACACCCCAAAAGGTCTTAGACTTCTTACTTATCCTCATAATTTCCCCCATCAATAAAAGTTAAAGCTCACATTGGCTACATAATTCTTGGTCCACTTTGCATTATTGCCAACAGGACTACCCCATTGTAACAACCTAGCACCATCACTTGCGGATATGTTTTCTACATGAATAGATTTCGTATATCCAGAAGCTCCTGTCTCAATTTCGTTGTCGTTGACGACAACATCACCTGGGCTTGCAACTTACAAAATATTTGATGTAAAATAATCTCCATTTGTGTTTGGCAATCTGTCTAACCTACTTTGAGCATTGTCTTTTGCCATTGCTACCTCTCCGTCATTTATCTGCTCTGTTTCCCTTGGTATACTGGAATCCACAATTACGGCACAAATAACTTTGTACTCATTTTCTTTTACCATTCTTCACATTGCTGTCAAGTCCACATACTCTACATCTCATTCTCTCATTATATCATGCTACATCCTATTTGTCATTACTATTTTAGCACTGTCAAAATTTTTGGTAAAACTGCCACTGACAATATAAAACTGTTACCAAGCAACTGATTGCTTTCCACATAAACAAATTTTTTCTCATAAATACTTGCTATTTTGTCAATCATTTTTCAGTAGAATTTTATGTATTTTCAATAAATAGAAAATACACAAATACTATATCCAATGTAGTGCTAGTTGTCAAGTGTTTTAAATTTGACTGACCGTTTTATACAATTATATTTATATAAAACCGTCACAAAAAAAATTTATAAAGCATATTGTGTATTGTTATATAGTGGAATGTGGAATGTAAAGTATTGAGTTATCATAGATATTTATTTTCAATTTTTCAATAATTGCAAAGCTCCTTATTCCTAAAATAAAATAATAGGAGATAAAAAATGAATAGAGGAAATCACCATCATAATCAGAACCATCAACAAAATGTACGACATCAAAATGCACATCACAGTCCAAATGTACAACAAAATCATCATGGATTGCATACTGCACAAAATATTTTACATATCATAAGACCAAACGACACTTTTTGGGAACTTGCCAAGTTTTATGACACCAGTATAGATAGTATGATAGCACTCAACCCATCGGTAAATCCAAGAAATCTACAAATAGGCACATCAGTACTCATCACACCTGGTCCTAATTTTGTCCCCACAAATACAATCAATCAGACAGACACAACAGACAATTTGTTCCCTAGCTTTGTCACCCACCCAAATACAGCAGACCAAACAGGCACGGCACAAGACAATTTGTTCCCTGACTTTGTTACCCACCCAAATACAGTAGACCAAGTGGCTCAAAATGATTTAAATCAGCCCAATCAGGTTATTACAAGTCGAGTTCACCCAATGACAAGACCAAGCTCTGATCCTGTAAAACCAAACAGAACGTGGTCAATTTTTACACCTAATCAAACAGGGACAAATGCCGTAAGACCTATAAATACTCCAACACAAAACAATACTCAACTTATTCAAGTTCCTACTGCTCCAACTCAACCAATTAGTCCAACGCATCCTATGCCAATACCTGCTGCTATTGTACAGCACTGCAATAATAGTTCGCTTTGTGGCATAATGAGACTGTGTTGGTCTCAAAATATATATTGGTCTAGAATGTTACTTTTGAGTATAATGGATAGGACAGCTACACAGAATTCAACCACTCAACGCTTAATGCAAAATCCCAATGAAATTGGATTAATTTTTGCAAAATACTATGGTAACGCAGTAGGGCAAAGAGTGGCTCAACTGATGCACGAAGGGTTGACAATAATGGGAGATTTGTTCACAGCTATGAGAGATAGAAGGAATAGCGAGATTGATAGACTAAATTCTATGTTAAATCAAAATGCTACAAACTTTGCAGAATATTTAGGTCAAATTAGTCAAAATTTCAATTCGAACACAGCCAATGAAATGACTAAAAACTTTAACGATTTGACAGCAAGGCAAGGATTGCAACAGTCACTGGGCAACGCAAGTGCAAGTATACAGACCTTCAATCAGTTAGAACTATTAGCCTTGGATATGGCTGACTACCTTTCTAATGGAATTATAGATGAGCATAGAAGTCCAACAGACAACTCTAATTTGCCAAGATAGTAAAAACCTTTTAAAAAACTGAGCCTAAAATGTAGTAGGCCCAGTTTTTTAAAAGTTACAAAATTTTGATAAAGAAATTTATTCCAATCTCTCTGCTAATATTTTTTCACTCACCGGATCAATCAACACAGCAAAAGTTTTGTTGTCAAAACTATGAATGGCAATGTACCAAAAATATCCCCCTCCATTATTCACTGGATTTTTTACAAACATTAGATAAATTTCCCCCAATAATTTTCCATTTTTTTTTATGCTTGATATCTGCGTCTTCAACCTATTTGTTGCAATTTGCAAAGCTCTGACATGGTTTATCATATTGTTCTCAAAAACTGTTTGTAACTCAAACTCATTTGTCTTACTTTGTTGCCTTGTCAAACTCAAAGACAACGGCTGACCATAAGTTCTTACAGGAATCTCATATAAATAATTCTCGTTAAAAGGATGAACGGCCATTGTACCTTTAAAAGTTTGATTTGAAAATTTTAACTCAAAATCATAACGCACATTATCAGATACTCCATCGCTTGGTATAACTGTAATAATTGCAAAATCAACTTGACCATTGGTTTGTCCATCTATCAAAAAAGCTTTTTCTCTAAATCCACTGACAACTTCTATCGAGTATTCGTCTGTCTGCAAAATATACAAGTCAGGTCTAAACTCACTAATATTTTCAATATTTTTATCAAAGATGTTATTGCATGCAATCAGTAACACACTGCATAACAGTACAAATACAATGGTTAAATAAGCCTTTTTGAATTTAATTTTTCTATGTATCACCATGCAATATTGTATGTCACAATTTGATGGTATATGTCATTAAAAACGTATGAAATTAATCAAAAATTACAACTTTATTCGTATGCATACTCACCATAATCTCTCTCTTCTTTGTATTCCCTTACAAGCTCAACAGCTCTATCAATTGCTTCCCCAGTATCCAAAAGACACTGCACAGCTTCGTTCTCTTTATCTGGATTATTTGGATCTTGCTTAGATATGTTTACAAGTTGTTGAGCCTGTGAAAATAGTCTTGTAGCCTCCTGTAAAGCGTCTAGTGCCATCTGTCTCAAATCACCTTCATCACCCGATACTGTATTTCTTTTAAGCAAAAAAGCCAAAATACCAATCAAAAAAATTGTAGCCCCTGCTACCATCAAGTTGACATAATTATCTCTTATTATGCTCTGTATTATGTCAAGCGTAGAAGAGTCACCCATATCTACAGGATCTTCATCACTAGGTTGAAATTCTACATTTATCTCTCTTAAATCTATAAACTCTTTTCGCTCTTCATCCGTCAAATCTATATTGGAAATGTCGCCCTTTTTATCTTTTTTTAGTATGTGTTGTTGCGCCTTGCGATTGGAATTTAAACCGTAACCATCCAACCTACTTTGCACACTCAAAAAAAAACAAAGCATACCAAACGCCAGTAGTACGCTCACAAAA
Source organism: Clostridiales bacterium (assembly GCA_031286385.1). Taxonomy (GTDB): domain Bacteria; phylum Bacillota; class Clostridia; order Christensenellales; family Pumilibacteraceae; genus WRGC01. Next base: position 4,425 of record JAITUJ010000058.1, read on the forward strand.
GCAGTAACTACCAACAACACAAAATATCTACTATTTCGCCTTTTGTGTTTAGAATGCATAATACTATTATGCTACAATAATAATATTATTATAAATAAGAAAGCTAAATAACAAGTAAGTAATAAAATATATATTTTGCAAAAGTTGCTGTCATAGCACTTTCTCTACAAATTTTTTTAGGGTGCAGGGTGGGCTTATAGATTTGCCTATTCAAAATATACATCTATTGTTCTTTATATTTTTAAA
>JAITUJ010000089.1 GCA_031286385.1 Clostridiales bacterium
AAATCACAAGGCAAGCAAAACTTTTTTGATTTGTAGTAAAGACAAATTCTCGTTCTACTGTCAACTCGTACACACTAAAATCCTTGCACCCACAAAGCCATTTTAAAGATTTTGACAAAAAAAATGTATTGTTTGAACAAACGAACTTATTTAGATTGCACACGTCAAGTGCTTGTTTGATGTGAAGTTGCCGCGGAACTTTGTCTGCACCCAACCTACCGTAATCATGTAAGCGATATGTAAGATTGCTGCTCTGTTGCACTTCACAAAGAACAATGCCCTTGCCAATTGCATGAACAGTACCAGCCTCTATAAAAAAACTATCTCCCTTTTTTACTTTGTAAAAATTCAATTCATGTAGTATTGTGCCTTTTTGTAGTATTTTTTCTAGCCTTTCTTTTGACATGTCATTTTTCAATCCGCAGTATATACCGGCACCAGCAACAGATTCTACTATGTACCACATTTCCCTTTTGCCACGCTCATTATATTTTTTGGCATACTTGTCATTTGGGTGAACTTGAACAGACAGATTATCCGCAGCGTCAATCAACTTTATCAAAATTTCTATTCCATTTTGACAATTTGACCCTAATAAATTCGGGTTATCTTTGACAAATTCGGATAGCAGTATTCCATTATCCAATCTTGATGGACCATCATTATGAACAGAGAATTCCCAACTTTCTGCAATTCTAGCAGTACCACCAGCTTTGTGAAAAGATTGTATTAGCTTCTGTCCACCCCAAATGTAATCTTTTATATAAGGATATAATTTTTTCATTTTTATCAAAAAATTTTTTAATGTCTTAGAACTCTTAACAAACGATGACCATGAATAGATGTTCTCATAAATTACCTTATTCTCCATTTTTGTTTTTATGACAACTTATTGTGATTTAATAGACCTGTCATTAAATGACAGGTCTACATTTAACAGCAAATCCATTCAAATGGATTTGCCAGTTTTCTAAATTTGATAAAAACGAATACAAATTGTCAAGAGTTAGTTATCTTGCAAGTCAAGTCCTCATATATTATTTAAAAAGGAGTTATCAAATGGAAAACACAAACGAACAGCAAAATTTTGCAACAAAAAGACCGCACTCTATTACAATTGACAGTAGAAAGCGCGGTCTAATTAGCGGTGTAGATAAAGTTGTAAGCAGCAATGATATATCAATCATACTGCACACATCAGAAGGGGCATTACAAATTATGGGCAAAGATTTTAAAATAAAAAAGTTTAGTCAAGAAGAAGGAGTTTTAGCTTTTGAAGGCGATCTAGAAAGCCTAAAATACGCAAATATCAAACAAGGAACTAGCGGAGGGATGCTAAAAAAAATGTTTAAATAGCTTAATCGTCGTTCTCATCTTCTTTTATGTTTGTATCTTCATCATCTAAAAACTCGTCATCAAACAAAGGTATATATATCTGTTCGCCTTTTTTGTTGTAAACATACAATTTAGTATTTGCTTCGTCGTGTATTATTCCCATAATACAATGATATCACTACACTAAACATTTGTCAAGCTCAATTTTATCCATAATTACAAAAGTTTCTTTTTAAAAATTTTAACATGATATGATAAGCCAACTATTACAATTTATGATTATGATTGGTCTAGGAATGCTATATAGACTTTTGTTTTTAGCTAGTACTCGATTAGCTCATGCCTTAAAAATTAAGGTAGTATTTTATATTATTGATTTTATGAGCATAGGCATTTGCGCTACAATTTCCGCTTTTTTTATGATTTATTTTGCCGAAAGAGTTGCATTCTTTTTATGCTGTGCTATCATTTTGGGTTTTATAATATGCGACATCATAATTGACATATTACATAGTAAAAAACTAAATGCAGTTACAACTTAAATGTGTAATAGTTGCGACAAAAAATTGCAACATTTTTTTAGTGTTGTTGCAATTTTTTATATCTTTAAAGTTTAGTTTTGTTGGTTACGAAGTTGATTCTTTTGATAAATATAATAACCAATTGAAAACATTATCAATATCACAGTGGAGATAATCGACCAAAAAAGATTCATATGATAATAATTCTCTTCAGTTAAATAATCTACAAAACTTTCAAAAAACAAATTTGCCATAAGAAATGAAATAAATAGCATAGCAAGACTTGTTATTATCCACCAAACTAAATAAACATTTTCTTTTTTAAGCAATAAATAATCAAAAAACGCCGATTTACTACTACCATAATTGGTTTTGTCTTCATATCCTGTAAATATTCTTACTATCATCATAATGACAGTAAATATCATTACAGGTACAAAAAACCATTGAAATAAATAGGCGATAAAAAACATTTTATTTAAACAAAATGCAGTAAATAAAATTAAAAGTATACATAGTAGAGCGACTCTAATATATTTCATCTGCACTCCCATTATGTTTTCAATAAGCTAAATGATGGATTGAAAAATATCAAATCTGCTTGTGTACGAATTGTATTCTTTACATTATTATTGGTAACAACACTTGTTGTTGCCATACCTACATACCTAATCAACGGTATAGCAAGTTGGTTAAACATCCAATTAGCTATAATAGCCATCACAGCACGAATTACTAAATCTACGACTGCCCCAATTCCACCCGAAACTGCTGCAAATGCTGCCGAAACTGCCTTGTATCCAGTAGAAATAAATTTAAGTGTTTGCCATAAAGTATAAACTGGCATTCCCAATATATCTTCTATCTTTTCTACAACAGCGTCGCCAACTAAATCTTTCAGCAATTGTTTGAAACCCTTTTTTGTTCCGTTTGCTTGATCAAAATCTGGAAAAGCAATGCTGCTTAATTCTTTTAATGCCCACAACCCTAGCACAATAACAGTACCCATAGCGATTGACATTTGAATATTGTACCCAGTTGGAATCCAGATTTCAAAGTAACTCCAAACAACTTGACAAAACCATTTCATACCAGATGGATATGGAACTTTTTGGACATAGTAATGTCATATCAAAACTGTTTCTACCATTGAAAAAATTTGATACACTTCTTTGGTTTAATGATTTAGATTGCTCTACATTATCAGCAATATCATACTTAATTATTTCATCTTCTACAACAGCAACGAATAATCCATCTTTTAGCAAATCATTAAAACTTTCTAGAAACTCATTGTACTGTTCTAACAAAGCTCTATCTTCATTACTAATTTGATTTAAATCAATCTCATTTACCACTTCGGTGTCAAGCCAAGTATTGATATCATTGTAATCATTTCCACTTGCATCATATCTTGATATGCCTTGCTCTACATACTCTTCGTATGCTTGCACTTTCAGATCATTGATTTCTTGCTCAACATTTTTATCAAGATTGATTTTAATACTAAAATCATCTCCCAATTCAAAATAGTTGGCATACTCATCAACTAATCTTTCATAGTCTTCTTGCGTGGCTGCAAGAGGCATATCTGTTTGTGTCGGCACAACTTGCATTCTTCAATTAAGAGCAGTTGCCATCACCGCACTAATTGGCAATACTAAAGCCAAAACAAAGATTGTTAGCTTTGTGCGAATTGAGCGAGATTTCTTTGACAATGTCAATTCTTGTTTAATTTGTTCCATCGTTTTCATAAGTAGAAAACTCCTTGCGATCTATGTCGCCAAAATATTACTTATTCAAACTCGTTTGCGTTTTTATCATAACTGCCATAAACGCAACTTTATCTTGCTGTATATTAAAATCTTTTGTGAGAAAAAATAGACTTTGTCCATTTTTTGTTTTTGTATTTAGTTAACCTTGCTCTGCTCTTACTAGAAGTAAGAGCAGACATACTAGTGTGTCAAAAACTGCTTACCATATTATATATTCTAAAATCATAGATACTCTTATTGAGTATAGTATAACATAATTTACCACCACTGTCAATATTTGGAGCAAAATTTTTTGTTCCTTCTCTGTTGCTGTTTTAGATTTTTATTGTGATGAGAATGGATACTTTAAGGAGTATTTAGTTTTTTCTGTTTGGATTGAAAGTTGTTCGGATTTGCGGCGGGTTATCTCTTAAATGTAAACAACGCTAATGTCAAATTTTTTTCTTAAACTTTTTGGTTGATTTTGCTTGCAAAATTATACAAAAAGTATTATAATATTATATATGGAACTGTCAATCAGTAGCGTTTGCAAGAGAGGTGGACGGCAATATAATCAGGATTTTGTAGCAGCAACAATAAAGAGTGGTGCTGCTTGTCTCGTGGTCTGTGATGGTTTAGGAAGTTATGTAGGTAGTGAAGTTGCTAGTAGCCTATGTTCACACAAAATTTTGGATTGTTTTACACATACTATAAAAGAAAATACTACAAACAATTTTGTATGTCAATCCAATTTAAAAAACTATCTATTCGATGCACATAACTATGTCGTTAAGTACAAAGAAGATAAACCAAAACTTGTCAGCAGTTGTACTACTGTTGCAACGGTCATTACAGACTTCAAGTCAACTGTGTTTGCTCATATTGGAGATACGCGTATATATTTCTTCAAACAGGGTAAGTTGTCATACCAAACGCTTGACCATAGTATGGCACAAGTTGCAGTAGAGCGAGGAGAAATCAAACAAAAAGAGGTAAGAAGTCACAAGGACCAAAATAAACTTACCAGAGTATTGGGCAGTGACTACTTTGCTGAACCTGACTGCACAACAATAGATGAGCCACTCTCTGTGGGTGACTGGTTTTTGATTTGCACAGATGGTTGGTGGGAATATGTATATGAAGAAGAAATGGAAGGTGTTCTGCGCATATCTTCCTCACCAGAAGATGCGCTCAATCGCATGGAAAAAAGACTGATAAAGAGAGCTCCTTACAACAATGACAACTTTACTGCATTAGCAGCAAGAGTACAATAATTTTTATTATGCATCAAACAAATGAAGCAAATACTATCACAGATAATGCACGCACACACAAAACTATTTGTCTTGTGTGTTTTGGTGATTTGGATAAAGACAGAGTTTGTGTACAATGCAAAGAAAAATCAGATGACACCCCTTCCCCTGCTCATCACATACCTGCGCGTAGCGTTTTAAATAAAAAATATTTGTTGGGGAAATCTATTGGTGAAGGTGGATTTGGCATAACTTATTTTGCATGGAATTTGAATACAGGAAATAGAGTTGCCATAAAAGAATACTACCCAAGTGGCAATGTCAATCGCATGCCGCGTAGCAATTCTATTGAAGTAAATGACAAGGCAAATCAGGTATCTACCAATCGCTCTTTACAAAGATTTAAACATGAAGCTAAGACTTTGGTAAGTCTTAAAAATACGGATGGAATCGTTTCTGTACAGGACTTTTTTAGCGCAAATAATACTGCATATATTGTAATGGAATATTTAGATGGGATATCGCTAAAAACCTACCATAAGACACACGGCAATATAGGCATGTCCAAACTGTGCGAATTAATATTGCCAGTAATAGATGGATTGCAACACGTACATCAACAAGGAATCATACATCGTGATATCAGTCCGGACAACATTATCATTACCAAACAAAATACAGTAAAGCTAATTGATTTTGGAGCCGCTAAAAGAATAAATAATGAAGGTGAAATGTTATCTGTGGTTTTAAAGCACGGATTTGCTCCCGAAGAACAATACCGTTCACAAGGCATACAAGGTCCTTGGTCTGATATATATGCTTTGGCTGCAAGCATGTACTATTGCATCACAGGTAAACTACCACCTGAAAGCGTACAGAGGTTGCACAAAGATTTAATTGTCAAACCATCATTGCAAGGCTGTGACATTAACCCACTGCAAGAGGTAGCCTTGATGCGAGCTTTAAGCGTATTCGCAAAAAATCGCTACCAAAACATGAGCCAATTTAAAGAGGCACTTTTTAAATCTAATAAAAAATCGAAAGATAAAATACCTTCTACTACATCAATTAATGAAGAAGATACAAAAATATCAGCACATCATAAAAGCAAATCCAACTTTTTGATTTCAAAGTTGTTGCGAAAACGAAAAAAATAATCGGAGAATTTATTATGCCTAGTGAAAAACTTTCTGGAATTGAGAAAGCAGCCGATCGTGCTATGTTAAAATTTGTAGGATTGAATGACGCAGATTTATCAAGGCCTTTAATTGGAATCATCGTTGCACAAGCTCCAAGTTTTGTGGAAAATAACGAAAATATATTGTTTCACTTAAAAACAAGCATTATTGCACAAGGTGGAGTACCTGTCGTTTTAAACTGCATATCCAGCAATTTTGGGTTAACAGCTAATGCAAATAATTGTTACTGTTTACCATCACGAGAACTCATAGCGGACAGCGTACAAACTATCCTATCTGTACATAACCTTGATGGCGTTGTACTATTTGGGGACGGAGATATAGAGTTGACTGGTCTGTTGTTGGGCGCTATACGATGCTTTGTACCAGTAATTGTATTTTGCAATGGTACGAGCGTGTGTTTAGACAAAAAAAACTGTTCCAATATTCAATCTGTATTAAAAGGCATAGGACAAGTAAAGACAGGTAAAATTAGCCTTGATGAATTAAAAGTGCTAGAAAATGGGGTACTAAATAATGGAGTACATTTACATTTCAACACTATGGCATGTCTATGTGAAAGTATGGGGCTTAGTCTAATTGGAAACAGTACAGCGCCATCTTGTTCCAACGAGAGAATTCAATTGGCAAAACAAACAGGTAAAGCGATCACAAAACTTGTAGAAGATAGCACTCTGCCAAATATGATTTTGTCAAAACAAGCATTTAACAATGCAATAGCAACATTGTGTGCCATAAATGGCAATTTAGATTGTGTCCTGCACATCATAGCATTGGCAGCGGCTTGCGGAATAACCCTAACTTTTGACAGTATTGCTAGTATCTCTCAAAAAACCCCTACCCTACTATCCTTAATGCAAAACAATCAAACGGGTGTAGACTTTCACCTTGCTGGTGGAATGGGCGCTTTATTAAATCAACTGTACAGCATAAATGCTATTGACGCTGATTTCTTAACAGTTAGCAACTTAAAGCTAAACGAGCAAATAAAAAAAATACAAGTTTTAGATTGGACAGTAATTTTCCCTACCGATTCTCCTTATTTAAATATAGGTTGTGTCGGTCTGCTAAAAGGCAACCTAGCAGAAGATGGGGCTTTGATAAGGCGAACACCCTACAATTGCAACAAACTTTTTGTAGGAAAAGCAAAAGTTTTTGAAAGTCTAGCCTCTGCTTTGTCAGCACTGCTAAATGGCAACATTATCAACAGTGGTGACATCATTGTAGTAAAATTTGAAGGACCAAAAGGTGGTCCGGGAATGAGAGATTTGAATGCGCTTTGTTCAATATTAAATGGGATGGGGCTGCAAGATAGTGTAGCCGTTGTCACGGATGGCAGAATAAGTTTTGCTGACGGATTTGCAGTTGGGTTTATCTGCCCCGAAGCCAACGAACAGGGGAACTTGTCAGCGGTAAGAGAAGGTGATAAGATTGCAATCGACTTAGTAAAATGCAAGTTGGAAGTTGACATAAATGCCAAAGAGTTAAAAAATAGAATTAAAAAATTTGAGTTTAAGGATAATTCGAACAAGCATTGGCTAACCAGATATGCAAACAGTGTGAACAGTGCCAATAAAGGAGCTGTATTAAAAAAATAATTTACTTATTTTTTTGTTAAATTTAAGGGGAAACTATGGAATATAAAATAGCACTGTTGCCAGGAGATGGACACGGTGTAAATCTGATTCAATCAGTTGTAGACATATTGAGTGCCATTAAAGTCAGATTCGGACACACTTTCAAGTTTTTAAATGCGAAAATTGGCGGTGACGCTATTGATAATACTGGCGTATCGCTACCCCAAGATACAGTAGATATTTGTAAAAAATGTGACGCAGTGTTTATTGGATCTATTGGAGGAGCTAAATGGACAGACAATTTAGAATTGGATAAATCACGCAAATCTATTCAAAGACTCTTTGGTGCTTTAAAAATGTCTGCAAACATTACACCTATAATTAGCTTTGAAAGCATTAGAGCAAACTATCCACTAAAAAAACAACTGCTTAAAAATGACATAAATATGTATTTTGTATCAGAAAACTTTGCCAATATTGTCGGTGACAGAGGATTTAAGAGTAGTGCAAAACAAGGTATTCAAGCATATGATACAGAAATAATTTCTAAAAATCAAATAGAACAACTGTCTAATATTGCATTTGACATTGCAAAGACAAAAAAAATACCCATAATAAGTGTAGATATGTCTGACCAGTTGGAATCTGGATTTTTGTGGCGTCAAACTGTGGATAACTTTGCAACTCAATACCCATCAGTACCCTATCAACATATGTTGGCACAAGATTTTGTCACAATGCTAAACACTCAACCGAATAAAATAAAACTAGTGTTGACAAATGCATCTTTGGGGTCACTGATTGTATCACAGGCAGTTTCCATCACAAATCTGTCAATGGTTGCAACTGGTGTAATTGGCTGTAAAGATACAATCAATTTGGAGAATGCTAAATTGGGCATTTATGGAACATACAACTTTAAGTGTCACGATAATTTTCCAAACCCAATAGGTATAGTACTTTCCATAGCGCTGATGTTGTCTGGCTCTCTCAATTTATACAATGAAAGCTATATATTGGAGCAATCTGTTAAACAAGTATTAAAAAAACAAAAGCCTAATTTTTTAACAAAGCCGGAATACTGCAAAAATATAACTCAACAGATTGCACTCCAAATCATCAACAGTGTTTAATTTTATTTAACTGCAATATTAAAAAAACTATAAAATAATTGAATTTTTATAGTTTTTTTAAATACTTTTGATTAAGCTTCTACCATTCTTTAACGACGCTATTTAGAAAATCTATATAACTTTTTTCATCAATATCAATAAGTGCAATCAGTGGAATTTCTATTAAAACTTGCTCACCTGTTTTCAGTATAAGTTTGCCTACTACTTGCCTTTTTTCAATGGGTGCTGTGACGTCTTCAAGCACAACTTGACTTTCAATTTTTTGTTTATTTGTTTTGGCTGAAAAATAAAAGTAATCATTCAATGGTGCAATTTGCAATAATTCTGTCTTACCTCTCTTGACTTGCATCTCTTGTAAAGGTATGTCTTTGCACACAAACTGCCTTGTTTCATAGTTTCCAAATCCATAATTAAATAAGTTTGACACTTCAAAATTACGGACCTTTGGCTCTTTTAGCCCCATAGCAACTGAAATTAATCTTGTATCGCCACGCTTTGCTGTTGCAGCCAAACAGTACTGTGCCTCTTGCGTAAACCCAGTCTTACCTCCATCACACCCCTTATACGCTTTAATCAGTTTGTTGGTATTTGTCAAGGTAGTTGTTCTACCGTTTGGATGTTGAAAATCGTAAAGCCAAACTTTTGCATAATAGAAAAACATGTCAAACTTTATAAGATTTCTCAACATTGTAGCGACATCTTTTGCACAACTGTATCCATTTGGAGCAGGTAAACCTGTACAGTTTACAAAGTTTGTATTTTGCATACTCAGTTCACTAGCTTTCTTATTCATCATTTCTACAAAACTATCAACTGTACCACAAATATGTTCGGCTAATGCAACGCAAGAATCATTTGCTGATGCTACAATTATACTCTTTATAAGTTCACCAGCTTTGTATGCTGTGTTGGCATCCAAAAATGCTTGACTGCCACCCATACTAGCCGCATTTTCGCTAACGACGATATCATGATTGATGGATAAATCACCATTTTCTATTTGTTCAAATATCAAAAGCAATGTCATTATCTTTACCATACTTGCAATTGGATACCTGTCTGTTGAATTTTTTTCAAAAACTATCGTTCCTGTATCAAAATCCATAAGAGTTGCAGCCCTAGCACTTTTAGCTAGACTTGTGTCTACTTCACTCACTTTTGCTGCAAAGCTATTGATAAATATTGCAGATGATATGACAGCAATCATCAATATTGCCAATATTGCTGTCAAAACAAATTTTACTTTTTTTATCATACATCAATCTCCAAATTCATAAAAATGATGGCAAAAATCAAACGCTAATTCTTTTATAATATATTTATTATAAAAGCAATAAAAAAGTCTAGCTTATAAAATCAGCTTTTTGGTTATAAATATTTATTACTAAGTTATTGATTTTTGTAAGGAATATAAAAAAAGTATTTGCAATGCAGCAATTTTATATGCAATTATGATAAAATTTTTGTAATTACAGTTTTAAGTACATACAAGATAGCAACACAATTAAGTCCAAAATATAAAAACGATACAATTAACATCTGTCAACTTCTGGAAACATTGGCGTGTCAAACAGCATTTGGCATGCACCTGCGGTTTCACTTTCATCAAACTCCACTATGCCATATGTAGGTATTAGAATATCCGTTGGGGCTATTATTCTTGTCAAAGTTACCATACAGCAAGTCATAACGGCATAGTCTGTTCCCACAATACGCCCTCTTGCTGATTCTAAATTTATGATAGATTCTACTCTGTAAGGTCTTAAACCTGAACGCGGTACACGCATGATTAAGTCCTGCTGCTGAACAATCTCCTCCAAAGCTGTTCCTCGTTGTCCTGTTGCATCTTCAAACTCAATTGTGGTCGGTATAAAAGTTTCAAACATCACACGACTTTGTCCACGCTCACCAATCGGAACAATTCTCAAATTTCTTACTGGTGTATACTGACCTCTACTTTGTGCTTGAATAAAAGTCAAAGGTGGCACAGGAACGATAGAAAAATCTCTCATCTGTGTAGTAAACACATCGTTGTCTATTCTAGTTATACAACCATCAAATATTCTATTGACTTCTACGACAATGCGTTCGCATAGTCCTCTCATAGCATTGCCATCTTTAATTATACCGGGTCTCAACCCCTCTCTCGTTTGCATAAGTTTCTCCTTTGAGGCTAGTACCTCTCTTAATAAAATTTTTTAATAATCATTGCAAAACCAAAAATACAAAACAATATTTTCACTATGTATAAAATTATATTCCAGTATATGCATCGTTTGTTTTATTGTGACAATATATTTGCTTAATTGCCTTTAATGTGTTACAATAGTATCATTAAACTTTTGCAATTCATAGAAGGAGAAAAAAATGAAAAATAACTTACAACATATTGACAGTGAGATTTTTGACATCATAGAACTTGAAAAACAAAGACAACAAGACTACATTACTTTGATAGCTAGTGAAAACTATACATCAAGCGCAGTGCTAGCTGCACAGAGCAGTTGTCTTACAAATAAGTATGCCGAAGGTTATCCTGATAGACGCTACTATGGTGGTTGTGTAGAGGTTGACAAAATCGAGAAACTCTCACAAGAACGCTTAAAAAAATTGTTTGGGTCTGATCACGCCAATGTACAACCTCACAGTGGAACAAATGCAAATATTGCAGCTTATTTTGCATTGTGCAATTCCGGTGACACAATCTTAGGCATGAACCTAAATGAAGGTGGACATCTCACACATGGTAGCAAGGTTAATATAAGTGGCAAGTGGCTCAATAGTCACACTTATGGTGTAGATTCTAATGGCTTGATTAACTATGATAGAGTACAAGAAATTGCAAAAGAAGCTAAACCTAAGGTCATAGTGTGTGGTGCTAGTGCCTATCCAAGACAGATAGATTTTTCTAGATTTAGACAAATTGCGGACAGTGTGGGAGCGTACCTCATTGCTGACATTGCGCATATAGCTGGACTCATCGTTGCAAACTTGCATCAAAATCCAGTACAGTATGCTCATATCGTGACCTCTACTACACACAAGACTTTGCGAGGCCCAAGAGGGGGTATAATAATGTGCGTTAAAGATTTAGCAAAGCAAATTGACGGTGCGGTATTTCCAGGGACACAAGGCGGTCCACTGATGCACATCATAGCAGCAAAAGCTGTTGCATTTAAAGAAGCATTGCAACAAGATTTTGTGAGGTATCAAACTGATGTTAAAAACAATGCACAAACACTAGCAAATGCGCTAAAATCCAGAGGTTTAAAACTTGTCAGCGACGGAACAGACAATCATTTAATGTTAATTGACTTGACACAGAGTAAAATTGGCAACAATCTTACAGGCAAAGAAGTGGAAGACCTTTTATTTAAAGCCAACATTGTAGTCAATAAAAATACAGTTCCAAATGAACGGAGAAGCCCTTTTATAACGAGTGGTTTGAGAGTGGGTACACCAGCAGCTACAACTCGTGGATTGCAAAAAAATGATTTTATAACTATTGCAGATATGATAGCTGACATCATTGAATATGGGCAATCAAGCGTACAAAAAGTGCATGCCAAGGTACTTGATTTATGCAAAAAATATCCACTGTGATTTTTTATAATAAAGTAACAAAAAGAGTCTGCTACCATAGCAGACTCTTTTTGTCTTATTTGTCTTGGTCTTGAACATAAGAACCTAGCACTGTAAATGGCACTACCTATATTTACTTTTAAGGTAAATCGCTATACTGCCACAAACTGTTGTCACCATCGTACACAGTCAT
>JAITUJ010000019.1 GCA_031286385.1 Clostridiales bacterium
ATATCCTGCCCGAATTTGCTGAATTTTGAATTACTCCGGTATTTCTACCAGCAATACCTCCCAAATCTCCAGTCCCGTATACTGATGAATTATTTACTGAATTTATTATTAGTCCCCTATTCACGCCAACTAACCCACCTACGCTAGAATCGATTCTATCCACATCAATAGCATTTGTAATGCTTATACCGCTTACATGCGAATTATAAATAATTGTCGAAGCACTTGTTGTCCCTGCAATTGCACCAACATTGATCCATTGAGCATTATTTTGTGTCGGTGCTTTTATATCCACACTGGAAAAAACAAGATTATCAATTGAAGCTCCAGATAATTCACCAAACAAACCAAAGTTTTGAGTAGATGTATTTGTTGGTATCGTTATTTTTAGATTGGAAATTGCGTATCCATTACCATTTAGTGAACCCCAAAATTGTGGTATTGGTGTCCAGTTACTTGTAAACTCTGCAATGTTAATACTTTTACCAAGTCTAAAACTTCCAAACGGATTGTTCCTTATATTGTTTAATTGTTGTGCAGTAAATATTACTCCATTGTTATCTGCAACTTTCATCAAGGCTTTTCCAGCGTTTAACCTACCACCTGAAACTGAAAAATTCTTGATTGATACATCCACATTTGTGTCAACGGTTTCCATTATAATGCTCTTAATTCTTGTTGCTGTTAAATTAGAATCAAAACTCAACATCAATGCCGCTACTCCAGTCACAATTGGTGTAGCCATTGATGTTCCATCCATATAAACATACCCTGACGAGATAGGTCTTACACCCTCTTCTTCTAAGACTGGCAAATTTCTAGGATATGTGCTAGCAATATCATCTCCAGGTGCAAATATATCTACAGTATTCTTACCATAATTTGAATAATCTGATCTACGATCTAATCTACTTGAAGCACCAACTGATATCAAATTTGGCAATCTATAATTTGATGGAAAATTTTCGTAAATATCATTATTCAAATCTTCATTACCAGCCGCTGCCACAAACAAACCACCAAAATTTTCTATTGCAGCACGAAAAGCTACAGAGCTTTCTGATCCTCCACCGATAAAATTCAGAAGATTAAACTTATTTTGAGTAGCAAATTTAATAGCTTCAATTAAAAAAGCTATGTCTCCCTGACCATTTCTATTAAAAACTTTTAGTGACACCATTGAAATATTCCAAGTTACTCCAGATGTACCAATCCCATTGTCAGCTTGCGACCCTATAATGCCTGCTACATGAGTTCCATGTCCAGCATAATCAACCAAAACATTATCGCTACTGCCCGTAAAATCACGGAATAAGCTAGTATTAATTCTATTAACTAAACTTGGGTGTGTTGCATCTATTCCTGTATCCATCACCCCAACGGTTAGTTTTGAAGCATTTGTATTTACATCCCAAGCAACTGGCATATCTATATGCTGTAAAGCCCATTGCTCTCTACTATAAAGTGGATTATTTGGAGTTTTATTGATTTCAGTAATATAATTAGGTTCTGCACTTAACACATCCACATTTTTACCCAAAACTGATATTGTTTCAAGAACATTTTCCTTACTAGGATTCAAAAGTTCTAACTGCAAAATTCTATATTTTGGATTATCCAATCCTTCGGTCAAATCACGAACACTGGATAGTTGTTTCAATTCAGAAAATAAGCTATTGTCGTAATTGTTTCTCATTACGACCAATAAAGAATCATCTGCAAATTCTTCATCTAAACTTGCAACCTTAGTAGGAGTGGAAAAGACATTACTTATAGTTTCAATACTATCTTTTCTATTATTTAGTTGCAAGCCCAAAAAAGATGTAATTGAAATCATCAATATGACTGCAACAAAAAAAGCAACTTTTGTTCTTAGTTTTATTTTCATAAGTTTTCCTCGTAATTTTTACTCTTGTATTATATAATAAATTACATTATGCTTATAACTAAATTAACTTCTGCCGATTGAACATCACTTCTTAACTGAACTCGTTTTATTGCTTCCAATACATTTTCCTTACTTGGATTTGTTAAATAAAGAGCAAGAATTTTCCTAAATGATGGATTGTTTACATCGTTTCCAACTGTTAAATCTTTAACTTGATTAAATTCAAATTCAGGAAAATCTTCCGGCATATAAATTTTATCTAAATTAAGAATAGACTCTTTATAATTTAAAACCACTAATATCAAGTCAACGCTGAATCTTTGTTGGGTGTTTTCGTACAATGCTCCAATATTCACACCTTTGCTAGATTTATTTTTAATTAAATTCAAGCCAAACACCCCCAAAACCATAAACACAAATATAGAAAAAAATGCAATAACGAGTCTAGCAGACACTAATAATTTTTTTTTAATTCTCATGCATGGATTATTACCAAAGAAAGTTAAAAATAAACTGTCAATAAATATCTATCAAGCATTGCATCACTTTGTATACAAAAACAAATAAATCATCATTATGATACCATAAATAACAAAATTTGTAAACTGTTTTATGATGAATTTTTTAATTATTTTGTGACAATAAACCCACAAAGCAATTTTGCAAAGTGGGTTTATTTGTTTTTAAAGATTAGGTTTTTTGATTAGTTCTTATCTGCCACTTCCATATGCTCCGTCATATCCCCAGCTACCATTTGAACCGGCTCTGCCGTTGCTGCCACCTGTTATTCCGCTTCCTCCGTAGCCTTGTCGTCCGCCCCAGCCGTATGAGCCTGCGTATCCACGACTTCCTGCCCAGCCTCTGTATCCTAGACTGCTGTTGGTTGACACTGCGTATTGTCCGTTGCCGGCGTTGCCACCATCACCGCCACGACCGCCGTTTCCACCATTACCTCCATTTCCTGCCCAGTTAGATTCACCTGCAAACAGACCACCATTTCGATTTTGTCCATCTCCACCTCTTCCGCCGTCGCCCCCTCTACCGCCATTTGCTCCGTTTCCACCATCACCACCGTATAGGTATAGATTGCCAGAGTTTAGTTGACTGAAACTGCCTTGAATAGCGTATCCGCCGTTACCACCGTTTCCACCTTTACTTCCGTTGTATCCGCTTGTTCCATTACCACCGTGTCTTGCTGATGTGCCGTAAGAACCGTCTCTGCCTGCCCAGCCTGAGCTTCCGCTGCTACCATACATTCCATTTCCACCACGACCACCTCTTATATCCATTGATGAACTTGTGGTTGAGTATTTTAATGACACACGGCTTGCTGTGATTGCATTGCCACCATTACCGCCGTTTCCGCCAGTATAAGTTGCATTACCGCCATTTCCACCATAGATATAGTTACTACCAATTACTCTCAATTCTACTGTTCTACTTCCCGCATTGATTCCTGTTCCACCAGTTGATGATGAACCGCCTGCAACAGCACTCATTCTGAAATTCTCAAAGTAGATAATAAGGTTGCTTGAACCATTGTTTGCTATGATTTGTAGTATTCTGCTGTTGTTTGATTGTCCAATAAATGCAATAATGGTTACATTAGAGTTAATGGTAACATTGCTTGTTCCACTTGTAATACTACTATAATTCAACGCTTGCTCATTTGTTGAAATTGTTCTGCTACCGCTTGTCAAACCAGTTACAGTATTTTGTCGCCACATCGCTACAAATTGCTTATCGCCTGTTGCATTTTTTAAGCTTGCATAGATTGTTGGATTGCTAGATGTGTCGCTTTTTAATCTCCAACCTGTAAATGTGAAAGTATGCCTTGTTGGTCTTGGCAAATTGTAGTCACTCTCGATGTTGTAACTGTTTAATGCACTTGTTGTTAAAGTACTTTCGTATAATGCATCGGTGTATTCATAGCTAATTGCATAGGTCGTGTCCTAAAACTGGCACAACAACAAAGTCTAATCTTTGTCCATTTACGCTATTGTAGAAGTATTCAATGTCATACCCATCTTTCTTAAAATAATCTCTTAATGCTTGGTTGTTTTTTAAGTCTAATTTATCATCAACTGATACTGTGTCATTTTTACCTACCCCAAATAGCCCCAATGTGTTGTTGTTACCTAAGTCCAAAGTAAACTCAAATGGAGTGTATCTTGCAGTCAAAGTTTGTGTGCTTGATTGCATCCATAGGTTTAGACTTGCCCCTTTGTCGTTGGTAATAAGTGTGCCATATTGATCCTCAAAACCGTTGAAGTTGTAGCCATGTCTTGTTGCAGGCAACATACTTTGTGGGATTATAAAAGCATCACCATATGTCACTATAATTGAGTTTCGTTTTTTTGTAAAGTTGTCTACTAGATTGATTGTCTTGTCTTGCCCTTTGTAGCTTACTTCAACTCTTTGGTTGCCGGTTGTGCCTGGCAAAATCTTGTCAGTGCTAAAAGTGGAGTTGTAGTTGGCTCTCTTTAAATCTTCTACTTTTGCAAACTCTACTGTGTTTTCTATGTTGTAGGCTTGACTTTTTAATAGCTTGCCATTTTCATAAAAATCTATCCAATAATCTATTGGTTTTAAGTTGATTATCAAATTGTCAAAGTCGGCAATGTCTTTGCCAAACAAATCGGCCCTACCATACAAATTACCATTGTGATAAAACTCGCTTGCATTATATCCACGCACTTCGGGCATAATACCTATATTGGAATAATAGGCAAGTTCTATCTTTTTTCCCAAATTTATGCCACTTGTAGATTTTACTTCAAAGTTAAAACTCAAAACTTGTATTCTGTCTTTTTGTGTTGCCCAATCTCTTTGGTATGCTGACAAACTGTCGCCTGCAACAAAGAATTTTAGGTCACTTGCGGTGTTGCCAAAAACATTGTTACCCAAATCTGGTGGATAAACGGATAATACTTTTACTTCATTTAGTTTTGTTGCCCCATAAAAAGCATTGTCATCTATGATTGCAAGGCTTGCGGGCAAAGTGATATTTTGCAAATTAGTAGCATTGCTAAAAGCATATTTGTCTATTCTGCCTACTCCTTGTAGGTTGACTGTGTCTAAGATGGTGTTGTTGGCAAAAGCGTATTGTGGTATACTGTCGCTACCATCGGTAATGTTGTTGTATGCTGCATCTAGTTGCTTAAACTGTAGATTGTTAAATGCATTTGCGTGGATTCTACTGTTGTCTATTTTGACACCTGCAAATGTTCCGTTGTATGTCTTGTCACCCACTACGCTAAAATCTGATAGGATTTTATGACTAGCATTAAATTGTAGCGTGGTATCTTTGCCAACTTTGCTTGCCAAAACATAATTGTCGCCCACAACAAAATTGTATCCTGCTTGCCTATTTTCTAGCACACTTGCTAACCATTTTGTTTTAGCGAAATTGCCTTTTTCTATGTTTGTAATGGTGCTAGGTAGTGTGTTGCTACTATCATCTCTATTACTCAAACTGTATCTAATGTCTGTTAAATCACTATTTGCAAAAGCACTGTCTTGCACTTCTTGTAGTCTACTGCCTCGTTCCAAATGTAGTGTTGCAAAGTTTGCATTATTCTCAAACGCTTTGTTTTCAACCACTTGCACAAATTGCCCTAAATAGATTGTTTGGATATTTGTGTTGTTTCTAAATTGTGTTATTCCACCGCCTACTGCTACAACTTGTGTGCCTGCTATATAACTTGGAATCAACACATTGTTGCCAACTTGTCCATTGTAGCCTACAACTTTCAATCCGCCTGCAATATTTTGAGTAACAATATTACTCTCGCTAGCTGGCAAATCATATCTATTTGTCTTGCTGCTTTCTTTAACAGCATTCACTCCCGCACTCACTAAGTTGATAATTTCTTTGTCATGTGTTTCAAGATAATGTGTAATAAACGGTGTACTTTGCACTTTGATATTGTCTATATCACTTCCCAAAAACAACTTATTTCTTCTCTCAAATCCATTAAATCCTGGTGCTGATTGACTGCGACTATCTACTGTAAAATCATCTGTTATCACTAGGTTGTGGTTTTGATAGTCAAACATATCAAACATAAGGTCGATGCTGTTTATGATTCTGTCATACCAATATTCACTCAAAGGCAACATTGCACTAAGCACTGCCTCTCTAACTTTTCTTGGTATGCTAACTATAAACGATAAAACTGACCTGCCTTGCCTTCTTGCTTGTTCTACCTCTTGTTCCACTTCACCTTTTGAAGTGTCAAGGTATTCACTCATTCCTTCCATTGCTTGCTCAACACTGCTCTTAAAATCTCCTTGTGCTGCACCGTTTATTATGGTAGGTATTGAGATTACAACGGATACAGTCAAGTATAGGGTTATAATAGGTCGCATCAATTCTCTCATTGCTTCAATGCCGAGTATTCCATTGAAGAATTCCATAACCGGATTATCCAAAACATATAACAATCCATTGGCTAGTCCCCCTAACCACATCATTGTAAAATTGCCACTCAATTGCTTGCTTATGCTCGCTCTCAAATAATCTGCTGTGGTAGTCCCTGAAATTGCTGTCGCTTGAATATTGTATTGCTTGCTGACAGCATTGTAGCTATCTCTAATGTGGTTTATCATGCGGGGGTTGACAATATCCTCATACGCTTTGGTATCCACAAGCCACTCCAATCCAAACATACTCGCCAAGCTTGGTAATTGGTCTAGCACATTGTTCAAATTTATCCCATCATAAGGTGTACCCATACTTTGTATGCTCGCCACTTGTTGTGGCCTTTCAATCGCATACATCATATTGACTAGTCCACCCCGTGAATGTCCTATGAGATTGATGCGGGGTAGCTTGCCGTTGACATTCATAAAGTCTACGGATAGTTTATCTAGAACTGAACGCAACTCAAAAAAGACGGCGGAATTATACCAGTCGTTAGAATCACCAGTCGCCTCAAACACAATTATTGAATGACGATTGAAATCTTGCAGAGTATCCACTCTTGTTTCGTTATTATAGTTTGTATCCCCAAGCAAATTTAAGTTTAATTGGAATTTTTCTATTTCACGACGATCAGAATTTTCATTATTATGAACATAACGCCCTTGATTATCATGTTTAGCTGTATTTACTAATTTATCATTTCCAACATCATAAGGGGACACTTCACCATTATGATATTTTATATATGTTGGTTTTTCTACTATAGCAGCCTTATAGACCAATCCACCAGTTTGCTTACGCAACATCTCAATCATAGAGTTTGAATTATATTCAAACTGGTAACCATCTTTACCATCTGATTTCCCGTTATTACTCCAGTGACTCGCATTTCCATTTAATCCATGTACAAGCACGGTAAATGATGCTGGATCACTTTGCTCTATTTGTCCATTTCTAACCGCACGAGATAACATCTCTGCATTATCATAATATGCAAATGCATTGATTGGGTCTTGCGTTACGCTAGTCCAATTTAGCATTATCGCACTAGCTAATAACAATACTGCTATGCCGAGTGCAACTACAGCTTTACTCAAAAAACTTTTGTTACTTTTGTACTTCATATATTTTCTCCTATTTTTATTGTTTTTATTTATTTTCTAATATTACTATTTCAACATCTTGCGAAAATGCTCTTTTATCTACAATTGTGCTACTATACACATATACCGTCTTTAATCCAGGCCTGTAACCATAATCTGCCTTATCACCTAATACATTATCTTGCTGTATTCTTAATATTGAACTTGGTATCCTTACAATTTCAAGAGTTGGAATATACCTACCATAAATTAAGACATTTCTTTGCGAATGCAACGATGTATTATTAGTAGCACCTGTACCAGCAACACTTGTCGCACTATCAGGTACAATAATCACATTGTTATCAGTAAAATTATCAAAAATTTGTCCATAATATATACTGTCTTTAACAATAATTCCATCATCATTTATTTCTTCTTGAAATGTTAACATTGAATCTTTGTCAATCAATCCACTACTGGCGTCGCCCCAATCTACAGGGATTTCAAAATCACTCTTCAAGTTTTGTCTAAAAATAATCCCGTTTCTCGTATATACATCACTATTCAAAAAATGCTCTTGCTTACCCTCAAATATCAACCAAACCGGTATAAAACCTCCGTTTCGTCCTGATGGTTGAATGTATAAATTCTCCACCTTAAAATTTACATCAAAGATTATTCCAGTTATCTTTTCGTATCTCTTCCAGCCAAAATATGAAAAACCTACTGTCGCTCTAAAATCAAACTTCGTTTTCCCGTCAACCTCTGTTGGGAAATCAAACACCCCATTACCCTCAGTTGCTTGTTTTTCACCTTTGCTGGTTAGACCAAACACTTCTATTGTTTGACCGTCGCTGGCTAGTTTCATGTCCCAAATGTCATGTAGACTTTTGTTCTTGTTTACACACGCCGTCAAGGTTGACATTGCCGTTAGTAACAATATACTAGCAATAATTATACTTATTTTTCTAATCATTTTTATACCCCTTTATAACCTAACCCACCAGTTTGCTTACGCAACATCTCAATCATAGAATTTGGGTTATATTCAAACCTATAACGCTCACCTTTTGGACTTCCGTTATTACTCCAATGACTTGCATCTCCATTTAAACCATGCACAAGCACAGTGAGTGACGCAGGGTCACTTTGCTCAATTTGACCATTGCGAACAGCTCTTGATAATTGTTCCGCATTGTCATAATACGCAAATGCTTTCATTGGGTCTTGCGTAACGCTGGTCCAATTCATCATTATAGCACTAGCCAATAGCAAAATTGCTATGCCGAGTGCTACTACGGCTTTACTCAAAAAGCCATTACTTCTAATGTTCTTCATATTTGTATTTCTCCATTTCAAGTTGACTTCAACTTGACTAAATTACTTGTTTACTATTACTTCGCCTGTGATTATATCTATTAACATTACATTAGGGGCAAATGCCCATTTTTCTATCTCAGTACTTCCATACAAATAAACTTTTTTCAAATCTTGTCTTGCTGCATTCCCAGTTAAAGTAGCATCATTTCCTAATATATTGCCTCCTTGAATTCTTGTAATTTGTGACTCTATCCGTATAGTTCCTATCGATGGTCTAGATCTACCATATATAAGAGGATTTGCACCTCCTGCACTTGCAACACTCACCACCCCATTTGGAACAATAATCTCATTATTATCCGTAGACTCATCAAATATCTGACCATAATAAACACCATCTATTATAACTACTTGATTATCATCTATATCATCTTTAAATATCAATGTTGTTCTTAGATTTTCACTGCTGTCAAACATCCAATCTGGCATATCAAAATCAATTCGTTCATTCTGTCTAAATACAATCCCTCTTCCAGCACAAACATCATTATTTAAAAACTGTTCTTGTTCCCCTTCAAATATTAACCAAACTGGCAATAAACCAAAGTTACTACGATCTAAATATAAATTTTCGACTTTAAACCCTTTGTCAAAAATTATACCGTCTAGTGAATTAAATCTACCCCAATCCATTCTACCCATATAGCCCTTGATAGCCTTAAAATAAAACTTCGTTTTACCATTCACTTCGGTAGGAAAGTCAAACACACCATTACCATCAGTTGCTTGTTTTTCACCTTTGCTTGTCAAGCCAAACACTTCTATTGTTTGACCGTCGCTAGCAAGTTTCATGTCCCATATATCGTGTATGCTTTTATCCTTTTTCACGCACGCTGTCAAACTTGACATTGCCGTTAGTAACAATATACTAGCAATAATTATACTTATTTTTCTAATCATTTTTATACCCCTTTATAACCTAACCCACCAGTCTGTCTGCGTAACATTTCAATCATGGAGTTAGCGTTGTATTCAAAATTGTAGCCTTCTTTGCCATCCGTTTTTCCGTTATTACTCCAATGACTCGCATCTCCATTCAGCCCATGCACAAGCACAGTGAGTGACGCAGGGTCGCTTTGCTCAATTTGACCAGCACGAACTGCTCTTGACAATTGTTCCGCATTATCATAATATGCAAATGCTTTCATTGGGTCTTGCGTCACGCTAGTCCAATTTAGCATTATTGCACTGGCTAATAACAAAATTGCTATGCCAAGTGCTACTACGGCTTTACTCAAAAAGCCATTACTTCTAATGTTTTTCATATTTGTATTTCTCCGTTCAAGTTGATTTCAACTTGACTAAATTACTTGTTATTTAATGTGATTTCTTCACCTGTTTCTATATCTAATATCTTTATTCCTGATGAAAAAGCATTTTTCTCTACAACAGTATTCCTATCTATATAAACCTTTTTTAGTTGTGGAGTATAGCCGCTTGATAGGACATTATTCCGCTGTATTTTTTCAATAGGTGACTTAACTTTTATCACTTCTATTAGTGGAGCATATCTTCCATACATCAGATTATTTATCTGTATCCCTACATCTGCTCTCACAATGCTAGAAACTCCTTCAGGTACAATCAGTTCATTCGTTTCAGTTTCATCATCAAATATTTGACCATAATAAACACCATCTATAACAATTACACCATCATCTAAAATATTGTCCTTAAATATCCAAATACCATTTGAATACCACTCGTCATCATTCAACATATCCGTTGTATCAAAATCACTTTTTATATTTTGCCTGCATATAATTCCCTTTTGTGCAGTTATATCTTTCGTTAAAGGCTGATTTTGCTTACTTTCGAACATTAACCATACTGGCATAAGCCCGTTTCTATCTGGAATATCAAAACTTAATTCTGCACTTTGAAAATTATTTCCAAAAATTATCCCAGTTATCTTTTCATATCTTCGCCAATTCATTACACCCATATATCCAACAATAGCCTTAAAATGGAACTTCGTCTTCCCATTCACTTCGGTTGGAAAATCAAAAACCCCATTACCCTCTTGGGCTTGTTTTTCGCCTTTGCTTGTCAAGCCAAACACTTCTATTGTTTGACCGTCGCTGCTTAGTTTCATGTCCCAAATATCATGCAAGCTTTTATCATTTTTCACGCATGCTGTCAAGGTTGACATTGTCACAATCAGCAATACTACTGACATTATTAAACTTAGTTTTTTAACCATACTCTTTACTTTTACCCCGTTTACAAGAATTCTTTTATATGACAAAACAGCATATGTCCATACGCTTATTCAATTCACTCTATTCATTTTTTCTTTCGTAAGGCACAACAAAGTTGTTTATTGTGCAAATTTGTTTTTAAAATCTTGTATCAGCCTGTTACTGTGGTAACAGGCTGATAGGGTATACCCTATCTATCCGCACCGCTATCTTTATATAGACCATTTCCTACCTACATTACATCATATTTTACACCATAAAGTAAAGGGTTTGACGACAAAATTCCGTTCCTTTTTTGTTACTATTTTGTTTGTAAATTATTTACAACTCCACCCCCACTTCCATCCCGCACCATAGAACAAATCTCAATGCAGTTGGTTTACCCTTTGTGTTGTCGGTGGATACATAAATTTCTTTTGTTAGGGTTGTAAAAATTTTATCATTGAAAGTATAGAGTGGCTGGGAGATTAGGGATTGGATTTCGGTTAGGCGTTAGCATTCTACCTGTCCAGTTGACTTCTCCATCTTTAAATCGTTTGCGTCTTCCCCATGTTACATTACGGGATAGTGTGCGGATTTCTTCTTCGGCTAAACTGGATAGGATTGAAAGTATGAGAAAACTACTTTCATCTTTAGTGTCTATGCCTTGTGTTTCAAAGAAGATGGTTATGCCTTTGTTTTTTAGGTCACGGGCTAGTTTCATACACTCAACTTGGTTGCGGGCAAAGCGACTTACTGACTTGGTTATTATGCGGTCAATTTGTTTCACACTATACGGATAAACCTTTACATTCAAAGTCAAATCCCGAATTGTCTGCCCATCAAAACTTACACTGGACAACGCTGGCAAAGCAAAGACCGCCCTATACAAGGTGAACATGCTTTCCGAACCATCCCCTAGTGTGGTATAAAAACCAAATGCAATCTCTTTGCTTTTACCACGACTGTTGATAACCACTGCTCCGTTTTTGTCCGTGCTTACATCAAAAAACTTTGAATACACACTAAACGGCAATACTGCAAACTTCACAGTCCCCTCGCCCGTCAAAGGCGAATTTAACCTAACAAATGCCGGCTCATCATCAGCTGATATATCCGTTGTTTCGTTGCTAAATTCAATGCTCACCTCCATCAAACCAATGTGGTACTCTTTTCTTCCAAATGATCCATCGGGATTGAGTGTCGACGCAAAAAACTTCTTGTTGCCTATCTCGTATAACTGGCTTACTTCGGTTTGGGTGTTTGTTTTCCTATATATGATGAAGTCTTCCAGCTCTTTTACCCAATCAACCATATGCATAGGTTTTCTTTCTACCGCCCTTATCTCCGCTAATTCTAAATATGCAGATACCATAAGATTTAACATTTTAACATACGAAACCCGCATAGACAACGCCTGTCCATGCGAAAAAACTTTTTTGATTTTTCGCAAAATATTTTTGCGTTTAAAAATTGGTTTTCCATACGCCTACTCCTTTTTGGCGCAACAAAAAACCCCGCACAAAATTGCACGGGGTTAACAAAAACAAAAAGAGCCACTAAGGCATTTCCACTTCCATGAAATGCACCGAATGGCTCTTTTATATATTTAAATGTTTTGTCTACGCCTTCAAATTTCTCTGCAACAAAAAGACGCTTTTGTTTAATATTTAATTTTGCTGAAACTTGTCCAGCTCTCTTGTGTCCCCTTGTTCTTTCTCTTGCATATGTTTAGTCTAACAATTTTATACGCTGTTTTATTGGTATCTTTTGATGTTTACTAGATTGTTTTGTCGAATTTAATTATTTAGCAACTTTATCATTTTTGTTTTTGTTTACCTTTGATTTTTCTCTTAATAACTTGATGCATTTAGTTGAGGTAACAATAGAGCATGATCTTGTAATAACTGTTTCTTTAAGATTTGTCTTCTGTTTTTCCTGTTGAGTAAAAGAAACTTGCTTGCTTATTGCATTTTTTATGTCAGCAATCATCTCTAAATAAGTTTTGCAGTTAAATCGTTGAATAACATTATAACATTGAATACCGAACGATTGCTCTATATCTGTTGCCAACTCGCCAGCATCAATGTCTACATAATTACCTTGTTTTGAATTTTCTACTAGTATCACAACCGGCTCACGCTCTATGTGAGTATCCAATCTATTGTTTTTCTTTATCCACTCAATAGGCAATTGCTTATTTTTAATCTGCGTACCATCTGAAGCAATTCCTGAATAAAAAACTTCATCACTCTTAATTTTTCTATATTCAGGCACATCCTCATTTTCAGAATAACCTTTAAGCTCCCTACTCACGAACTGCATCAGTTGTTTATAACTTGCAGTGTCTTTATTCTTGTATTCATTAATTAATATAATTAGTCCATGAAGTGCAGAATCCAATGTCTGCATATTATTTTTAAGTTCGGCTAAAACTTCTTCTTGAAACTTTTCCAGAAAACTTTCCAAATCTTTTAAACTCCTTACAGCTTGTCCTTTTTTAGACAATGCCAATTTTATATGAGATGTAATAAGATATTCATCAAATACTTCAATTAGTATACTTTAATCATTGACAGATTCAAAACAAATCAGTACAAACACACTATAAGTGAAGAATTTTTTTTATAACACGCCAAGCCACCTTCAAAAATTCTATAAATTTACTTTTCTTTTTAACAGCTTCGTTTTCAATTTTGGCATCTTTGTTTTCTTCTTTGCTGCCGTAATAATTATTAGTTTCATTATGCGTGCTATTATTATATTGTGTGTTATTTTTGCCCACTTGATGTTACTATTATTATACTGTTTATTCTTTTTTCCGTCTTGCATAGTTGTTGATTGTTGTATTTGTTTTGTTTTATCTATCTTTTCTATCTCATCAAAACTTTTTAGTTGCTTAAAGATATATTCATCTTGTTTAGACAAAAATATTTGTGCATCAACATAAATATGATCAATTATTTTTACATATATATTACTATTAAACCTTAGCTCAGCCTTTAAAAACTTATTCCTTTGATTCGTTTCAGCAATCTTTTTAATAATGGATATTTTATCATCCGATAACTGTTGGCTAAATTTAAACTCTTTTAAGTTTTCGATAGTTTTAATATTGTTTTCTATGCTTTCAATTGAGTCATAAATACAAACCTTGATTTGTTTTAATGCACCCGCTTGTTCTTTATTTAATTTCTTAATTGACAAGTCATATTTATATATCGTGCCATCTGATTGTTCAACTGTACATTCAATCTTTACATCTGAAGAGCTTAAACTTGTTTTTCTATATGATGGTAATTTACTTTTGTAACCATTTAATTCTTGTTGTGTCGTTTCTCCTAGTTTTATACTATCACTGCCATTATCCTTACAGGTGACTTCCACGAGAACATTTAGCACAACACCAACATCTATTTCTCTATTTTTTATTTTTTGCAAAAGTGCGTGCTTATCCACGATAGTTTCCTTTGAATAAATATTACATTTAAATCCTCTGGTTATGATTATCTTTCTTAAACCCTGCTAAAAAATCTATCTCATCTGTCATTGGCTTTTACTCTCCTTTATTTTTGTAGCACTGTTTTTATAGAGTCTTCATAATTAAGATTATCACATATATAAACATCAAAATTTTTATCTTCGTTAATTTGAACTAAAAGCATCGTAGTACCTGTTATTGTAAAAATGAATTTGTTAGTCAACTTTATAATTTTAGCAATATAAGTATCTATACTTAAGCAAAATTCTTGATATTTTTCAGGTGTGTTGTCTATATTTAAATGGATAATCTCACTTGCCGACTTATATAAGTTTACAAAATCTTCTTCTGCCAAATAATCGCATTTTGGCACTTGCTCCATATGTGGTTTGCCAGCTATCATTGGTTGTGGGTAGTAAGGTAATCCTATGGTACTAAAAATACTCTTAATATAGTTTATAGAGTCTGAATTTTTAATACAATCAAAATACTGCTCATACAGCGTCCCGTTAATTATAAAAGCACCCATTATAATTGCTTCACATATTTTTCTAAGTTGTAAAGCACAATGTTCTATGTCAAAAGCAGACATTGGATACCAATCTGTTTCGTGAATAACATCGTTAGTTTTATTTTTTGATGCGTTAATAGTAAGCTGAACCCCATACATCTTACACACACAGTCAAGCCTTGCAGGTATTTCATCTAAAACTTCTTTATAACGCCCTAACCTATCGTTAAATTCTTTTGAATTATAGTCAATTTGGCTATAATTTTCCCAAGTTGATTCAATTGCTTTTTTTACATTGTTTTTATGTTTCATATTCTACTCATTTATCCCCCATCGAGTGTATCTCATCAAAATTGATTACTGGATAATCTCCCACTGCCTTTGGCAAAATTAAATCTACACCTTTCTCTCTAAATAGGCTAAACATACTATCTTGCTTGTCACTTATCTTTGCATAATACTGCTCTGTTTCAAGTAGGTTTGCAAGCTCAAAATCTCTGCGTTTAACCTTAATGTGATTAACCGCACTCCACTCGGCAAACACTATTGGATTGCCGTCTTGCTGTTTCATAGTCAAGGCATCACCGCAAATTATGTTTTTGGATAGCACAAACTTTGCAACGGCAACAACTTGCTCTCGTATCTTTGTCTTAAAAATTGCCTTGTATTCTTGCTCAAAACCCGTTGCTAAACGCTCCCTACACTCTGCAACATTGTCACTTAAAATATCCACACCATAACAACTGCATACGGCAACAATAGCATTGCGTTCCCATTCCATTTGACTTGCTTTGTACCGTGACTTAACCACTGCCAACTTCCTACGCAAAATCTCAACCAAAAAATTGCCATTACCGCAAGCGGGTTCTAAAAACCTACTGTCAATTCTCTCCGTTTCATTCTTAACCAAATCTAGCATATCATTGACAATATTACTCGGTGTAAAAACTTCCCCATGATCAGCAACACGCTTTTTGCTCTTGATTAGAGTTGGCTTTATCTCACTATCACTTTTCTTTGTTTGGCTCTTTTGCATAGTCTTGTCCATACTACCAATTATACCATAAATCTACAAAAAACGCTAGCGAAAACACCGCCAGCATTCAAAGTTTTAAAGTTTTTATTAACGCTCAAACAGCAACATCTTGGTCATCTATTTGTTTAGTAAATTTGCATTTAGGGTAATTAGAACACCCATAAAACTTGTTGCTTTTGCCTTGTCTTAATACAAGTTTAATGTTGCATCGTGGGCAAATATTGCTTGCAATCTTATCTTGCATTTTATGAATATTATCTATATGTTCCACTCTTGCAATGTCACTATCTATTTTTGATTCATTTATCTTGCAATAAATTTTATTAAGCGTATCTCTATTTAGTTGTATATTGGTATTAGAATGAATTATCTCGTTCAATTCATTCTTGCCGTTACAAATTAGTTGGTCACTTTCTACATATAATTCTGCTCGTGGAAACACAATAACAGAAACAAAAATATCTTTCATTGAGAGCAGTTTTGAAAGTTGAAAAACATGAGTGTTGTTTTGCTTAACTGGGTTGTAAAACTGATTTTTGCAATCACCATACGCAAGAACTTGTGTCCATTTTTGTTGCTCGTCATTTCCATAAATTCGCCCTGCATAATTCTTAGTTTCAACAACAAATACTCCATTATTCCTAATCACTATGTGGTCTATTTGAGTTGATTTACCATTTTTATCTTTGAATAGCACATCATTGAAAATTAGGAGTGGACAAATAGAATGAAACATGATATAATAGAGAGATGAGAGAATGTCCAAGATGCAAAAGTAAAGAAAGACAGATGAGCAATGGTGTACGCAAGAGTGGAACACAACAAGTAA